>DAORNX010000007.1:0-17775 GCA_035441225.1 Caulobacter sp. | reverse complement strand
AGGCGGGGCGCCGCGGCGCGCGATGGCCAGGGCCGGGTCCCGCACCCCGATCGCCGCAGACCTCCGGCGGGCGCGGGAATCGTCGGGAAATCCGGCATTTACCCCATACGCCCGCCGCAAGGATCGGCCCGCTCTACCGTCCTGCTGGAGGATCGACCCCGCCGCGACAGGCCATCGGCGCCGGTCCGGACACCGGATGAATGGGGGGCTCTGCGCCCACAGAGAAGGCCGGCGAATATTGGACGCTGTTATGCGAGTCCGGTTGACGCATGGGCAAATCATACCGCATCATCGAAACCTGTTTGCCGATCTGATTGCGGCGGTCGCGGCCTGCGAGGCGAGCCCGTGATCCGGTCGGTGGGATGAGCCTAGAGGGGGCTGGTTGACGCGGTCTTCGCGCACCATGATCGGGTCTTCAGACCGGGCGCATGACGCCCGCCGGACCGTTTTACCCTCCAATCCTCGTCACTCGGATCGTCCGGCCGCGCCGCGGCCGGGGGTGCATGCGCATGTGTCTACGCCTTTCTCGGGAGGTCCGTAGCGCTGGCGGTAACGCCGTAACCGTCATTCGAATTCAAACAAAGACGGGACGGCATGGGAGATAACAGGGAGGGTACAATGCGGAAAATTGGCTATCTGGCCGGGGGCTCCGCCCTCGCCATCGCCCTGTCGTTGGGAGCGGCTTCGACCGCCTCGGCGCAGGCGACCCAGCCGACGGAAGTCGAAGCTGTCGTCATCACCGGCTCACTGATCGCCGGCACGCCGGAAGACGCGGCCATGCCGGTCGACGTGATCGGCGCCGAAGAACTGTCGAAACAGGGCTCGCCCTCGACCGTAGAGCTGTTGCGCGCCCTGCCGGTGAGCAGCGGCATTCTCGGCGAGACCAACCAGTTCGACGCCCGCGCGCAGGGTTCGGAGGGCTCGGGTTCGGTCAACCTGCGCGGCCTCGGCTCGCAGCGCACCCTGGTGCTGATGAACGGCCGGCGCATCACGCCCAACCCGTTCGGCCAGGTCGGCACCGGCATCGTCGACACCAACATCATCCCCTCGGCCGCCATCGGCCGGGTCGAGGTGCTGAAGGACGGCGCGGCGGCGACCTACGGCTCCGACGCCATCGCCGGGGTGGTCAACTTCATCACCCGCAAGAACTTCGAGGGCCTCGAGGTCGCGGGCAGCTACAAGAGCGTCGAAGGGTCTGACGGCGACTATACCGGCAGCGCCGTCTGGGGCTGGGTCGGCGACAGCGCCAACATCCTGCTGACGGCCGGCTTCCAGCACCGGTCCGAGCTTCCGGTCACCGAGCGCGACTGGGCCAACCTCGACTTCGCCAGCAACCCGCAGGGCGGCTGGACGGGCGGCGGCGGCATGGCCTTCCTGCCGACCTTCAGCCCCGCGCCGGGCATCTATGCGCCGGCGGCGGGCCTGCAGACCGACGTCGGTTGCGCGCCCCTGGGCGGGCGGGCGACGGCGGGCGGCTGCGGCTTCCACTACACGCCCTACGACAACATCACCGAGATCGAGGATCGCTACCAGCTCTACGGTGAGGTGAACATCGACGTCACCGACACCACGACGTTCCACGGCGAGCTGCTCTACGCCCACACCGACGTGCCGGAGTGGAAGACCTCGCCGTCCTACCTGGCGCTGCAGTCGCCCACCACTGCGACCAGCCCCGCGCCACGGGTAGCCAACCTGGCCGGCTACTGGGTGCCCAGCAGCAACCCCGGTTTTATTGCCTACCAGGCGGCCAACCCGGCCCAGCTGCCGGCCTTCGCCAACGGGGCCTTCTTCCCCGGCGTGCTCTACCGGCCGTTCGCCATGGGCGGCAACCCGATGTTCGGCGACGGACCGTCGGAAGGTTCGCGGGAATTCGAGGCGGTTCGCATCAACGGCGAGCTGACGGGTGAGTTCGGCAACGGCATCGGCTGGAACGTGGCGCTGACCTACTCGCAGGAAACCGGCGAGCGGACGGGCTACGACACCGTGGTGCCGTTCTTCCAGATGGCCCTGCGCGGCTACGGCAGTCTGGCCGGCGACGCCAGCGGCTGCACCGCCGCGGAAACCGCCAACTACACCACCAACGCCGGCAACAACGCCCTGGGCTGCTACTACTTCAACCCGTTCTCCAACGCGGTGCAGAGCAACTCGATCACCGGCGCGACCAACCCTGGCTACAATTCGGCCGTGGCCAACAATGTCGATCTGGTCCGCTGGTTCTTCCGCAAGCTGAGCACCAAGCAGACCCAGCGTCTGTTCGTTGCCGACGGCCTGATCAACGGCAAGCTCAACTGGGACCTGGGCGGCGGTCAGCCGGCCTGGGCGCTCGGCGTGCAGTATCGCCGCGAGTACTTCATCTCCGACTACAACAATATCAGCGACGGCAACGTCAATCCGTGCATCGACACCCCGTTCAACGGCTCGACCGCCTGCACGGTGCGCAACGGGGCCTTCTTCTTCCTGGGCGCCGGGTTCGAGTCCGACCTCCAGGGCGACGTCTACGCGACGTTCGGCGAACTGCAGCTGCCGTTCACCGACGACTTCAACGTCCAGCTGGCGGCGCGCTACGAGGACTACGGTGGCGAGGTGGGCTCCACCTTCAACCCGAAGATCGCCGCCCGCTGGCAGGTGAACGACTGGCTGGCCCTGCGCGGCTCGGCCGGCACCACCTTCCGGGGTCCGCCGCAGACCAATCTGGCCGGCGGCTTCGTGACCTCCCTGCAGTTCATCGCCGGGTCGTTCCGGGCCATCGACATCTACGGCAACCCGAATCTCGAGCCTGAAACGGCCAACACCTACAGCGCGGGCCTGATCGTAAAGGCTGGCGGGTTCAAGGCCTCGCTCGACTACTGGCGCTTTGACTTCGACAACCCGATCGTGGCCGAACCCTCGGGCGACATCGTCGCCACGATGTTCCCGGCGGCGCTCGGTACGACCGGTCACTGCGGCGATCCGGCCTACGCCGGCCTCGAGGCCCGCTTCACCTTCGGCGGCGCCTGCAGCACGACCAACATCTCCCGTCTGAGGACCCTCACGGTCAACGGCGCGGCGGTGAAGACCTCGGGCCTCGACCTGCTGGCCGACTGGCGGTTCGACGAGTTCCTCGGCGGCAGCTTCACGGTCGGCACCAGCCTGACCTACACCTTCGAGTACAAGACCGACGCGCTCGCCGTCGGCGGCGTCACCGTGGCGCCGGCCTTCGACGCGGTGGGTCAGCTGAACTACCAGACGACCGCCTACCCGCTGCCCCAGATGAAGGGCGACGTGCACTTCGAGTACACCAACGGCGACCACAACCTGCGCCTCACCGTGCGGTACGTGGACTCCTATCGCGACCAGCGGGCCGCCATCACCGGCGCGGGCAAGGAAATCGACGCCTATGCCACCGGCGACCTAGCCTACCGCGTGTTCCTGCCCTGGGACACGACCTTCTCGGCGGCGGTGGAGAACATCACCGATCAGGACCCGCCCCTGGCGCGTCTCGACCTGAACTACGACCCGTTCACGGCCAGCGCGCTGGGACGGACCATCAAGTTCAACGTCGTGAAGAAGTTCTAGGCGACAGACCCGGACGATCACTTCAGGGGCGGCTTCGGCCGCCCCTTTTTCTTGCCCGGCTGCGTCCGGACGCGGGCCTGGAGCGGGATCCGACTTGATGGAATCAAATCGGCCGCTCGAGACTTTTCATCGTCGCGCGTTTTGTCCGATTACCGGCCCGACCAACCGGAACGCGCTCTAGCGGGTGAACACGCCCAGCAGCAGGGGGCGGGCGAACAGCGCCGCGGCCTCCTCCGGCTTGAGCCCCGGCGCCCATTGCCCAAGGGAGGCCGCGGCGTTGAGCATCGAGCTGAGCATGTGCGCGGCCACCAGCGGATCAACCGGGCGAATCGAGCCCTCGGCGATACCGTCCGAAATCATCGCCGCGAACCGGTCCGTCACGCGATTGTAGCGCTCCACCGTCTCGTGCCGCAGGTCGGTCGGCAGGGCCGACATGGCCGAGGCGCGCAGCAGGGGGCCGCGATCGGACAGCTGGTATTCCACGAGGGCGGCGCTGGCGGCCGCCAGGCGCGTCCACTGGTCCACCTTGAGGTCCCGGGCGGCGAACTGGATATCCCGCATCACGACGAAGGTGCGCTCGAAGCATTCGGCGACGAGGTCGTCCTTGGCTTCGTTGTGATGATAGAAACTCCCCTTGGTCACGTTCAGCTCGGCCGAGATCTCCTCCACCGACGCCCCGCGATAGCCCTTGCGATTGATCAGCCGCGTGGCGGCCACGAGAAAGGTCTCGTGGGAGATATCGTGGCGGCCGGACTCCAGCGGGGCGGCCTCCGGCAGGGACGGCGGGGCCCAGGCGCGCGCGCCGACGGCGAGGCCCCCCGAGAGGATGTCGAACATCCGGTCGCGCAGGCGGGGGTAATCCTCGATGTCGTACCGGCGCAGCCAGGTCACGGTCCAGAAGGCCTGCTCAAGCAGCAGATGGGTGCGGGCCGTCGCCTCGCGACGGTCCAGTCCGGCGAACTCGGGATCGTCGAAGAAGCCCCGGATGGTGCGGAACAGGTCATTGAATGCGTCGGAAACCTGGGTGCGCAGCGGCTCCTTGAGGGCGCGCATCTCGCCGAAGGCCACGATCGGCGCGGTCACCCGGGTGCGGATGCGGTGCGACAGGTCAAAGAACAGTTCGAGGAACCGCGCCAGCCGCGCGCGGGCGCCGGCGACGGTCGCCGCCTCGGCCGCCAGGCCGTTGAACATGTCGATGCCGCGCATGAAGCAGGCGGCCGCGAGGTCCTCCTTCCTGCGATAGTAGTACGTCACCGAGGTGGTGATCAGGCCCACTTCGGCGGCGACGTCGGCCAGGGTCATGCCCTTGACCCCCTGCCGGTTCAGGATGGTTGTGGCGGCGCCGAGGATCGCTTCCTTCTTGGCGGCGTACCGCGCCGTGGCGGACGGTCGGGGCAATACGGCTTCGACGGTCAAGCGACGACGTCCTGGATGAAGATGGATCTGAGTTCCGACTTCATGATCTTGCCGTTCGCATTGCGCGGCAAGGTTTCGGGCCAGAAGGCCACGCGGACCGGCGCCTTGAAGGCGGCCAGCCGCTCGAGGACGAAGGCGCGCAGCTCCTGCTCCGAGGCGTCCGCGCCGGGCTTGAGGGTCACGACCGCGCCCGGCTCCTCGCCGAGCGTGCGGTGCGGTATCCCGACCAGGGCGGCGTCCATCACCGCGGGGTGGTCATAGAGGACGTTCTCGACCTCGATGCAGTAGATGTTCTCGCCGCCGCGGATCAGCATGTCCTTGGCCCGGTCGATGATGAAGCAGAAGCCCTCCTCGTCGAGCCGCGCCAGGTCGCCCGTGCGGACCCAGCCGTCGACGAAGGTCTCCGCCGTGGCGTCCGGCCGGTTCCAGTAGCTGCGCAGGACCATGGGGCCCTTGCACCACAGCTCGCCGACCTCGCCCGCCGGCAGTTCCCGCGCGCCGTCCGGCGACATGATCTTCATCTCGCCGACGGCCGGGGCGACGCCACAGCTGTCCGGACGGCGCTCGTAATCCTCGGCGTTGTTGCTGGTGAAGGTGGCGCTGGTCTCGGTCATGCCCCAGCCGTTGCCGGCGGAGGCCGATGGCCAGACCTCCTTGATCCGGCGCACCAGCTCCGGCGCCGAGGGGGCTCCGCCGTAGGAGATGCTCTCGATCGAGGACAGGTCGAACTCGGACCGCCGTGGATGCTCGATCAGCTGCCAGGCGATGGTCGGCACGCCGCCGGTGGCGGTGACCTTCTCGCGCTCGATCAGCTGCATGCCCTCGAGCGCGTCCCACTTGCGCATCAGCACCAGCCGGCCGCCGTTGTTGAGCGCGCCGCAGAGGGTCGCCGAACAGCCGGTGACGTGGAACATGGGAACCACCAGCAGCGTCACCCGCTGCGGGGCGTCCGGCGACGGAACCGGCGGCGTTTCGCCACGTCGCAGGAAGGCCCGCGCCAGGGCGGCGCCGGTGGTCATGACGTTGGTCGTCATGGTTCTGTGCGTGCCCAGGGCGCCCTTGGGCCGGCCGGTGGTCCCGGAGGTATAGAAGATGGTCGCCGGATCGTCGGGCGCGATCGGCGTGACGGGCAGGGGCCGGTCCGGCAGGGTCTCCCAGGCTCCGACGGGGCCAATGACCGACTCGAGCCGGTGAACGCGCGCATCGTCGATCGCGCCCGCGTGCCGGCAGACGTACAGCCGCTCGATCGCCGGACAATCCGGCAGATGGTCGAGGATCCGGTCCAGCCGCTCGGGGTCGACGATGGCGATGCGGGCGCCGGAATCGGCCAGTCCGAACTGCAGCTCCGCCCCGGTCCACCAGGCGTTCAGCGGGGTGACGATGGCGCCCAGGCTGGCGGCCGCGAAGAAAGCCACCGGCCATTCAGGCAGGTTACGCATGACCAGGGCCACGCGATCGCCCTTGCGTACGCCGTCTGCCGCCAGGCGTTCGGCCAGGGCCGCCACCGCCCGGTGGAAGCCCTCGAACGTGGCGCGGTCACCCTCGTAGACGAGGAAGTCGCGCCGGGCGAAGGCGCGGCCGTTGGTCACCAGGTCCCGCAGGGTCGCCGGGCCGTTCTTCCAGACCTTCGTCGGGACGCCGTCGATGACCACGTCTTCCGTCTCGAAGCGCGAGCCGGGAGCGGTCAGGATCGCGTGGCAGTCGGCGATGCTGCGGGCGGGCCAGGCCATGCGGTCTCCTCGGTGCGTTCCAGTGGCCGGCCAGCCTAGAATATCGGGTATGGCGAGGGAAAGGGTGTTCAGAGCGCGGTGCGCAAACGGGTAGCGTCCGCCCTCAGGCCGCCGCGACCCGGGCGGCCGTCGCTAGGACAGCCGCGATCTGCGCCACCAGGGCCGCGGGCGACAGCGGTTTGGCGACGATGCCGTTCATGCCCGCGGCGAGGTAGGATTCCGCCTGGTGGGACATCGCGTTGGCGGTCATCGCCAGGATCGGCGTGGATCGCACCGGCTCGGCCATGGCGCGGATCC
Source organism: Caulobacter sp. (assembly GCA_035441225.1). Lineage (GTDB taxonomy): Bacteria > Pseudomonadota > Alphaproteobacteria > Caulobacterales > Caulobacteraceae > Caulobacter. The sequence goes on along the minus strand of DAORNX010000007.1, from coordinate 10,777 downwards.
GGCGGGTCGCTTCCAGCCCGTCCATCACCGGCATCTGGATGTCCATGAAGATCAGGTCGAAGGCCGATCGGTGGACCGCCTCAACCCCCTGGCCGCCGTCGTCGGCGGTCTCCACCTGCGCGCCCAGCTGCTGCAGCATGCGGGTGGCGATCAGCCGGTTGGTCGGATTGTCCTCGACGACCAGCACGCGAAGCCCCTCGAGCAGGCCGTCGCCCGCGCCGGATTCCGTGGCGCGGGCCTCGACCGGCGGCGCCGCGATCTCGAACCAGAAGGTCGAGCCCTCGCCCAGCTGGCTGTCGTAACCGATCTCGCCGCCCATCAGCTCGGCCAGCCGGCGGCTGATGGCCAGGCCCAGCCCCGACCCGCCGAACCGGCGGGTGGTCGAGCCGTCGGCCTGGTGGAAACGCTGGAACAGGTCCGCCCGGGCGTCGGGCCCGATGCCCACGCCGGTGTCGGAGATCTCGAACCGCAGCCGGCTGACGCCGTCGCGCTCGACCCGGCTCAGGCGCGCATCGACCCCGCCGTTGAGGGTGAACTTCACGGCGTTGCCGATCAGGTTGAACAGGATCTGCCGCAGCCGCACCGGATCGACCATGGCCCAGCCGAGGTCCGGATGGACATGGGTGTTGAGCCACAGGCCGCGGGCCACGGCCTGGGGCCGCAGCAGGCCGGCCACGCTGTCGAGCATGACCGCCGGATCGATCGGCTCGGGCGAGAATTCCAGCCGGCCGGCCTCGATCTTGGAGAAGTCGATCACGTCGTTGAGCAGCTCGGCCAGCATCTGGCCGCAGCCGACGGCCTCCTCCAGCAGCTGGCGACCGTCGGGCGACAGGTTCTCGTTCTTGAGCAGGTGCAGGACGCCCAGCACGCCATTCATCGGCGTGCGGATCTCGTGGCTCATGTTGGCCAGGAACTGGGCCTTGGCCTCGGCGGCGTTGAGGGCCGCATCGCGCGCCTCGGCGACCTCGCTGACGTCCTGGGTCAGGCCCAGCACGTCCCACTTGCCGGACTCCCGCCGGCGAAGGCCGCGCCAGGCCGCCCGCAGCCGGGCCCAGCCGCCGTCCTCGGCGCGGAAGTGGCGATACTCGACCACCCGCGGCTCGCCGGTGGCGAGGGTGTGGAAGAAGGCCTCGCCCACCCGGGCCTGATCGTCGGGGTGGATCTCCGACGTCATCTCGTCGGCGGTGATCGTCCGGCTGCCCGATGCGCCGGGCGCGCCGGCCTTCGACAGGTCGGTGTCGATGTCGTAGAGCCCGGTCTGGGGATCGAACCGCCAGATGTAGACCCCGGCGGCCTCGCGAAGCAGGTCGTTGGTGCGCGCCGCGTCGGCGCTGTCGGCCCGGCGACGGTGTTCGTCGGTGACGTCCTCGAGCACGACGATCGTGGCGTCGCCGGCGGCCCGCTTGACCCGCGACTTGACCCACAGGATCTCGCCGTCCTTGCGCAGCAGGCGGTGCTCGGCCCGGCCCTGGCCATCGGCGATCAGCGTGCTGACCAGGTCGAGCACGATCTGCGCGTCGCCGGGATGGATGAAGTCCTCGATCGGCCGGCCCACGGTCTCCTCGACCGACCAGCCGGACAGCTCGGTCCAGGCGGGATTGATCCGCGAGATCTCGCCGCCGCGGATCAGCACGAAGACATCGACCGAGTTCTGGAAGAACCAGCGCGCGGCCTCGATGTCGAGCTCGGAGGGGGCGTTCGCCCCTGTCGTTGCGGCCATGTCCGTCCCCTAGCGTAAGGTCACTCTGCGTCGGGTTTGGTAAAGTTTGGGTTGCGGCATACCGGCGGTTCGATAATTGGAGAGACCTCGCAAGGAGATGTGATCGTGACCAAACCCGAGAGCCTGGGCCTGTCGTCTGAACGCCTGGCGCGGATCGCGCCGTTCATCGAGGCGCGCTACATCCAGTCGGGCAAGCTGCCCTGCGCCCAGGTGCAGGTCTGGCGGCGCGGCAAGCTGGCCTACGACACGGTGCTGGGCCTGGCCGACCGCGAGCGGGGCACGCCGCTGGCGGCCGATTCCCTGTTCCGCATCTACTCGATGACCAAGCCGGTCACGTCGGTGGCCTTCATGATGCTGGTCGAGGAGGGGCTGGTCGCGCTCGACGAGCCGGTGGCCAAATACATCCCCGAATGGGCGAACCTGGGCGTGTTCGCGGCGGGCACCGACGCGGGCTGGGCGACCACGCCGCCCGCGCGGCCGATGCTGGTCATCGACCTGCTGCGTCACACCAGCGGCCTGACCTACGGCTTCCAGATGCAGGGCAACATCGACGCCGCCTACCGCAAGCTGAAGGTGGCCGAGGACCTGCGGTTCGGCACGCTCGACGAGTTCATCGCCAAGCTGGCGACCATCCCGCTGCAGTTCTCGCCCGGCGACGCCTGGAACTACTCGGTCAGCACCGACGTGCTGGGCTACCTCGTGGGCAGGATCAGCGGGATCCCGTTCGAGCGGTTCCTGCAGGAGCGGATCTTCGGGCCGCTGGGGATGACCGACACCAGCTTCACCGTGCCGGCCGACAAGGCCCACCGGCTGACCGCCTGCTACGCCGCCGGGGTGCTGGGCTCCAAGGCCGTGGCGGCCGGCCCGCCCAAGCTGCAGGACGATCCGGTGAAGAGCCCCTACCTGACCGAGACCGGCTTCCACTCCGGCGGCGGCGGCCTGGTCAGCACGGCCGACGACTACATGCGCTTCGCCCGCATGCTGCTCAACGGCGGGGAGCTGGACGGCCAGCGGCTGCTGGGCCCCAAGACGCTGCAGCTGATGACCGCCAACCACCTGCCCGGCGGCAAGGACCTGACGCAGATGTCGAAATCGCTGTTCAGCGAGGCGACCTACGCCGGCGTCGGCTTCGGCCTGGGCTTCGGCGTGACCATCGACCCGGCCGCGACCATGCTGGCCGGCAGCAAGGGCGACTTCTTCTGGGGCGGCGCGGCCAGCACCTTCTTCTGGGTCGACCCGGTCGAGGACCTGGCCGTGGTGTTCCTGACCCAGCTGCTGCCGTCGTCGGCCTATCCGGTCCGGCGCGAGCTGCGCACCCTGGTGTACGCCGCCCTCACAGAGGCGGCGGCATAGCCTCCTCCTCGGCCCTGGCCATGGCGGCGATCTTCTCCAGGTTCGCCGCGTGGCTCTCGCGCGTGATGCGGTAGAAGCTCAGGCAGAACAGGGCCGCGCCGTAGAGCACGAACAGCGTCGGGATATAGGCCAGGCCCAGGGCGTTGATCGTCGCCTGCGGCACCGCGCTGGCCGGCTGGCCGACCGGGAAGTGGATCAGGGTCAGGATCAGGCCGGTGATGATCGCCCCCACGCCCGAGACCGACTTGCTGATGAAGCTGACGGCGGCGAAGAACAGCCCCTCCGAGCGGCGGCCGGTCTGCACCTGGCTGTCCTCGACCACGTCGGCGATCATCGCCACGATCAGGATCGAGCAGGTGATGCCCAGGGCCCCGCGGATGATGGCGATGCCGTAGAGGGCCGGGATCACCCAGGGCGAGCCCTCGGGCGGGAACAGCCCGCCCAGCCGCAGCAGGATCGGCAGGGCCGACAGCAACACGGTCAGGACCAGGGTGATCATCGCCGCGCCCTTCTTGTTGCGGCCCTTGGAGATGAACGGGGCGAAGAAGAAGGCGACCAGCGAGCCGAAATAGGCGTCGGTGATCAGGATGCCCATCTGCATCGCCGTCAGCTTCCAGAAGTAGGTCACCAGGTAGATGTAGATCGAGAAGCCGACGCCCTCGGCCGCGGCGGCGAACAGGGCCGCGCCGGCGACGGTCAGGAAGGCCTTGTTCTTCAGCGTGCCGGCCATCTGTTTGAACAGCTGGATCAGCCCCGGCGGGCGGGTTGTCGGCCCCTTGGGCATCCAGGGGATGAAGCGGTGCGTGCCGATCGCCGACAGCATGATCGAGGCGAAGATCAGCCCGGCGGCGATCCAGCCGTAGGGGCCGTAGCTGTCGGGGTTGAGCCGGCCGTCCTTGAACCCCTCGGTCGGCCGCATCAGCACCAGCAAGGCGAAGACGTTCAGCGTCAGCCCGCCCCACCAGGCCATCAGCACGCGATAGCCGATGATCTTGGTCCGCTCGTCGTAGTCCTCGGTCAGCTCGGCGGTCATGGCCGAGGAGGGGATCTCGAAACAGGTGATGAAGGTGCGCACGATGATCGCCGTGCCGACCAGCCAGGCCAGCTGCCAGCCGTGCGACAGGTGGAACGGCGGGTTCCACAGCAGCAGGAACGACAGCGCCGCCGGGATCGCCGAGGCGTAGAGGAACGGGTGGCGCCGGCCCCACTTCGATTTCCAGTAGTCGCTCATCTGGCCGACCACCGGGTCGACGAAGCTGTCGACGGCCAGCGCGATGGCCAGGGCCACGGTGACCCACATCACCGGCAGGCCGACCACCTGGTTGTAGTAGAACACGAGGAAGACGCGGAAGCCGTTGTCCTTGACGCCGAAGGCCACCGAGCCGAAGCCGTAGAGCAGCTTGGTCGGCACCCCGACCTTCGGGCGCGGGCCCAGTCCCGGCGGCGCGATCACCGCCTCGCCCACGTTCGCGCCCGACGGCGCCCCGGCCTGCGTCATCCAGTCTCCTCCCGGTCGTCCGCGATCTTGCCGTCGCTGAACGGATTCGAAGGTGAGGTATGGCCCTAGGGGAAGTCAATCGCGGCCGGCGGCCGCGAACAGGGAATTCCGCCCCGCGGCGGGGAGGCGGAACGCTGGAGCGGAAGGCTTGACCCCCCGCCCCGCCGGGCGATCATGCCGCCATGAGCTTCCAGGCCTACCTCGACAATATCCAGGCGAAGACCGGCAAGAGCCCCGCCGACTTCCGCGCGCTGGCCGCCGAAAAGGGCTTCGCCGACGCCGCCGGCCTGCGCCCCGGCGTCAAGGCCGGCCAGATCGTCCAGTGGCTCAAGGACGACTTCGCCCTGGGGCATGGGCACGCGATGGCCATCGTGGCGCTGCTGAAGGGGAAGACGTAGCCAATCCTCTCCCACTTGGGAGAGGGGGACCAGCCGGAGGCTGGTGGAGAGGGATGCGCGGCGTGGCCGGGACGTCCCGGATTTCGGTGACAGTGCACTTATTTCCAGCCGATCGCGTGGCCGCATGGGAGGAGCGCGGTGGGAGATAAGTGCACTGTCACCGAAATCCCCGGGGTAGCACCCCTATCCCCGGCCCTTACTTTGACGGCGTCGGCAGGCTCTTGGGCAAAGATGTGCTTGTCTTGAGCGGCTGGGGCGGTGGACATGCCGATGCTGCTACAACGCAGCTGGGCGGAGCCGCGACAGCGAGCGTAGGGCCGATCGGAAGCAAGGAATAACCCAACGCCGCCAGCCATAGGAGCGTAAGGATTCCGGGTACGCCGTAAGCGAACCAGTAGACGAACGGCCCCTTCGAACGCTTGCCGAAATAGAGGCTGTAGATTTCGTCGTGGAAGAGGTGCTCCTGCTTCAGATGTCCGATGCCGCGCACCAAGCGGCGGATGATGCCGAGGAACACCGGCCCCAGAAACACGCCGGCCACGCTGATCCCGAGCACAAAGCTGTGGGCGGGTTTGCCGTTATAAGCGGCTTCCGTGGCGAAGAAGTATCCGGCGGCGAGGAAGGCATTGACCGCGACGAAGCCGTTGAGCCGCTGGTGAAGAAGGTTGTCAGCCTCCTTGTGGAGTTCCCAGGCCCAGCGAAGTTCCGCCGCAGCGTCTCTTGCGCTCTTCTCCCCAGTCGCCTTGCCCATCAATGGGGTCTTGGTCATGCCGTAGTTCCGACGAGATGCCGCCCGATCTCTTGCAAGCCAGCATGCCGGACGGTCCAGGTTGGTCAAGGGCAGGCCCTGCGGGCCTGTCGCTCCGCGACGCGCAGCGCCCTTGAGCAACCTGGCCCGCCCGGCGATCGTCTCGGCATGAGATGAAGGGGGTGGTGTGGGTTAGTGGACAACCCGCCGATAGACGCCCCGACCACCGAATTCGAGAAAGCCCCGGTCGCGCAGCACCTGCAATTGCTGGCGGATTTTCGGACGGACGTTGTTGTTGCCGGGATAGAGCGCCGAGAGCCGGCCCTCGTAGGCGTAGACGTCATCGAGGGTGAACTCGGCCCGGCCGATATCCTCGACCGCCTTCATCACTTCCAGCAGCCAGCCGCGCGCGGCGAGGCCCGAGTCGCGCAGGAACAGCGTCGCCTGCCATTGGGCGAGAATGGCCGCCTTGGGGACCTGGATGCTGTCGCGGATCAAGCTGATCCGGCCCGCGACGGGGACATCGCCGATGAGGATGTTGCAGCCCTGCCAACCTGCCCTCCGGCAGTGGGGGCCCAGCGGCTTGCGCGGTTCGATGATCGCCTGGGTGAAGAAGTGGTTGGGCACGACGATCAGGTCGCTGACGCGCATCCGGGCCCGGTCGTAGGCCATGGCCAGCAGGCTGGGGTTGTTGCGCTGCTTCAGCCGCGCGGTCATCGCGCCGTAGGCGCCGTCCACCACCTTGCGACCCAGTCGTCCGTTCTTGGCCTTGAGCTCGAACTCCTCGCCACAGGCGCCGCATCCGAAGTCGGCCACGGGCGAGTTGTTGGGGAAGGCCTCGAGCCGATCCGCGCCGCAGCTCGGACAGAACATGTGCGCGGCGATCCAGCCCTCTGACAGGACGCGGGCGTTCTGGGACGGGCTGACGAACACCGCCCGCTCCTCGGCAAGGCCGAGGTTGCTCCAGGAATCGTCTTCGCCACCAGCCATCGGCGGGACTGTAGCATGCTTGGTGGCTCAGCCCTTGCCGCGCGCGGTGGACTCTATCTCCTCGCCGTCGGCGCTGAGCGCGACGACCCGGCGGGCGTCGAATTCGACCACGCCCAGGGGCTCCCACTTCACCGACGGATCGCCGTCGTAGGCCAGGTCGACGGCCTCCTCGGGCGAGTCCGCCTCGACTTGGGCGACGTAGTCGGCATAGGCGTCGACGCGGCTCAGAACGGTGAAGGTGGGCAACGGCGTCTCCTCGGTGATGGCGTCCCAGGCCCGCGCGACGATCCCCGCCGACACGGAGCCCAGCACCAGCCAGAGCGCCACCAACAGCGGAGGGTCGATCCGCAACCAGGCGAATGCCGCGGCGGCTCCGACGGTCAGCGGCAACGGCGCCAGCAGCAGCCATGGCCGTATGCGCGTGTCAGTGGGTTTGCCTGCTCGCGCCATCCGGGCGCCGCCTCGTGCCGTGGTCGAAATACACACTGACAGTATGTAGCGCGGACTCGGCGTCAAGGCAACCTTCGCGCGTGGCCGCGAACGAAGACCTGATCGCCCTGGGGCGCGAAATCCGACGCCATCGCAAGGCGCTGAACCTCAGCCAGGAAGCCCTGGCCGAGCGTGCCGGCCTGCACCGCAACTACATCGGCTTTCTGGAGCGCGGGGAGCGCAATCCCAGCGCCTCGACGGTGTTCCTGCTGGCGCGGGTGCTGGGGGTGTCGACGGCGGAGTTGGTGGCGGGGATCGGGTGAGTCCTCCCCCTCCAGGGGGAAGGGGGCTGTTCCTTGATCTCACGCAGGCCAGCGTGCCGGACGGTCCAGGTTGGACAAGGGCGCTTCGCGTCGCGGAGCGATGTCCCGAAGGGCCACCCTCGAGCAACCTGGACCGCCCGGCGATCGTCTCGGCATAAGATGGAGGGATGCCTAATTATATAGGGCCTTCTGTCTCGCCTCTTCGTCCTGCGGATTCAAGAGGAACTTCATCAAGTCGTGTAGGCAAACAACTTCGAATTCGGGTGTTCTGTCTTTGTAAACCTTGTGAGTTGAGCCATAAAATATTCTATCGCCGCCATTTGTGCCCACCAAAAGGCTTTCAACTGAATAGTGTTCTTTATAATTATCGCCAAGCTCCCAGCATACGCATAGTTTAACGTCTCTAGGGTACTTTTCTTCCTTGTCGAAATCGGCGATCAATCCGTCCATATTGTATTTGTATTCTAAAATCATTGCACCGGACTCGCCAATGCCAATATGCGGAAGCCCAACCCCCAATCTGTTTGATGTGAGGTCAAATGCATAAGTTTGATCTGGGTAGTCGGTCAGTATCAATGAGTCATATCGGAAATGCTCACTCGTAGCGTAGATTCCGTAGCCGCGAATTACACCCATCCCGATCAGTTCGTGGAAAAGCGCCACGACATCCTGCTCCCAACGAGGAGACGAGAGAAACGCAAGACGTAGGTCCCCATCCTTGTAATCGAGGGGATTTTGAGAGCGCCATTGTTCTTGCGCAAGTAGCCACTGCTGAAGCTCCCTCGACGCCGACTGGATGGGATTTCCCGCATCCTCTCTCATCAGAGAGATGTATTTCTTGAAGATGTCGACAACTCGCTTTGCCAACTCTTCCGCAAGCGTTTTAAGCTCGGGTTGGAAGGCCTTGCGGCCCATATCCGGATTTCCATCGGAAAAATGCACAATGATATGTGTATTTGCCTGGTAACCAATTGCCGACGTTAGCGGAATGACGAGACGATCACCCTGAACCATGTGATCAGAGGCGATAACAAGGCCGCCTTTCATAACGTCGGCGACCTTATTTATCTGTAGAACTTCATCTCGCCATTTGTTCCACGTCTTGGCAGTTGAAACGAAGCATGCATACACAACCACATTGTGACGCTCAATAAGTTCCCTCTGACCCGTATCGAGATTGCGGGACAGTGGGGAATCTTCATCTAGAATATCAAATTTATCCCATACCTCCCAAGAGGCGTCTAGGCGTTTGAACTGTTCTGGAATTACCCGCATCTGCTCTTGCGGATCTCCTTTTAATTTAGCAAGCTCCGTTTGAATTGATCGAATTGACTGGACCCGTTGGAGGAACTCGATTTCGTGAGGATACATGTATTCCGGATTATCGAGAGTTTCTTCGCTGGTATTCCCTCCTGCGTCTGTAACACGCACGAATACCTTCGTGCGTGTTACCTTTTCTGGAGCCTTAAGATATACTCCTCCAAGAGGCGTGCGCGAACGAAGGACCTGAGACCATTGTGTCGCACGAGTTGCGTTTAGCCACGCGAGGTTGGGTCTTTGGCCATCGCCTATGACAATCTCGATCGACGTGCCGCTCGGCGAAGCCTCAAGCTCTGGAACTAGAAAGGGAATCTGCTCGAGTTTAGGGCGGTCATAGTGCCCCCCTTGGTCGTCGGCCCATTGCCGGCCGTTCCTCAGGCGTGCGGAATGCGTCTGTCCGTCTCTCTTGGAATGAAGTGTCGCCACCGAATACCCGTAAGCGAGAAACGTCGCCCCGACTCCCTTGTGACCGCGACTCTCGCGGCGGCTCTTGAAGCTCACATTGGGACGAAAGCAGTATAGAAACTGGGCGCGATCCATCCCAATTCCATTATCCGTAACTCGCAGACGACGCCCGCGAATGTCGACGTCAATCCAGAGAGCCGGATGGTAGCTATCGCCATCCTGCCGCCGCCGAGCATCGATGGCGTCGAGAGCATTTTGGATCATTTCTGAAAAGGCGTCGAAGTATCCCGTGTAGCTCTTGAGGATGTTCTCAACTACGCGTCGTGTTGCTTCCTGAAAAATCGAGTTGTCTGCCCCAGGAAGTTCCAGGGACTCGGAAAGCGGATCAAAATCCTGGATCTCGACGTCTTCGTTCACGTTGCCCCCCTCGTGCCGCAATGAACGAACAGGTTGCACCTAAGATTGCGCAGTTAGCAACCTCGCGCTGGCCCTACAACCGCCCCTTCCTGAACCGCTCCGCCGCCTCCGCCCGCGCCGCCTTCCGCTCCCGCATCGGCGCGGCCTTGTCCGCCGTCTCGCCCTCGGCGGTCATCAGGTCGTTGGCGAATTCCAGGTCCATCATCTTCAGGCGTTTGATCTCGTCGCGCAGTCGCGCGGCGGTTTCGAATTCCAGGTTGCCGGCCGCCTCGCGCATCTTCGTTTCGAGGTCGCGCAGCGTCGCCTGGAAGTTGCTGCCCAGGAACGGCCGGGCGTCCTCGGCGACGCCGACGTCGACGTTGACCCGGTCCCCCCGCTCGTACGGGCTCGCGAGGATCTCCTTGATGCGGCTCTTGACGCTCTCGGGCGTGATGCCGTTGGCGGCGTTCCAGGCCTGCTGCTTGTCGCGGCGGCGGCTGGTCTCGCCCATGGCGCGCTCCATGCTGCCGGTGATGCGGTCGGCGTAGAGGATCACCTTGCCGTCGACGTTGCGGGCGGCGCGGCCGATGGTCTGGATCAGACTGGTTTCCGAGCGGAGGAAGCCCTCCTTGTCGGCGTCGAGGATGGCCACCAGGCCGCACTCGGGGATGTCGAGGCCCTCGCGCAGCAGGTTGATGCCGACGAGGATGTCGAAGGCGCCCAGGCGCAGGTCGCGGATGATCTCGATGCGCTCGAGGGTGTCGACGTCGCTGTGCATGTAGCGCACGCGCAGGCCCTGCTCGTGCATGTATTCGGTCAGGTCCTCGGCCATCTTCTTGGTCAGGACCGTGACCAGGGTGCGGTAGCCGCGGGCGGCGCAGTCGCGGGCCTCGGCGATGACGTCGTCGACCTGGCTGGCGTTGTCCTTTGAGACCGGGCGCACCTCCACCGGCGGGTCGATCAGGCCGGTGGGGCGGATGACCTGTTCGGCGAACACGCCGCCGGCCTTGTCCATCTCCCAGGGGCCGGGGGTGGCCGAGACATGCACCGTCTGCGGCCGCATGGCCTCCCACTCCTCGAACTTGAGCGGGCGGTTGTCGAGCGCGCTGGGCAGGCGGAAGCCGTACTCGGCCAGGGTCCATTTGCGGCGGTAGTCGCCGCGGTACATGGCCCCGATCTGCGGCACCGTCTGGTGGC
>DAORNX010000006.1:17901-18667 GCA_035441225.1 Caulobacter sp. | reverse complement strand
CCCGGGTGCAGACGCGGCAGGCCTACGTCTACGCCACCGCCGCCAGGCTCGGCTGGGCGGGACCCTGGCTGCAGGCCGCCGAGCACGGACTGGACTTCTTCCTGCGCCACTATGGGCGCGACGATGGTCTGTTCGCGACGCTGGCGTCCGCTGACGGGGCGATCATCGATGACACCCCGATGCTCTATGACCAGGCCTTCGCCCTGCTGGCCATGGCCGCCGTGCATCGCGCCAATCCCGGCAGGCGCGACGTTGTCGACCGGGCGCGGGCGCATCGGGACAGCCTGTCCCTGATGCGGGCCGAGGGCCGCGGCTTTCGCGAGAACGGCTCCTGGCCCTACCAGGCCAACGCCCAGATGCATCTGCTCGAGGCGGCGCTGGCCTGGTTCGAGGCCACCGGCGACGAGGCCTGGGGCGTGCTGGCCGACGAGATCGTCGCCCTGGCGCTGGACGCCTTCATCGACCCGGCCGGGTTGTTCCTGCGGGAGGTGTTCGACGCGGCCTGGCGGCCGGCCGAGGGGGATGACGGCCGGTTCATCGAGCCCGGTCACCAGTTCGAATGGGCCTGGCTGTTGCAGACCTGGTCGCGGCTGCGGCCCGGCCGTGATGTCGGGCCTGTCATCGAGGGTCTCATGCGGACCGGCGCACGGGGCGTGGATCCGCGCCGCGACGTGGCGGTCGACGAGTTGTGGACCGATCTGTCGGTGCGCAGCCACCGCGCGCGCCTCTGGCCGCAGACCGAGCGGCTGCGCGCCTGCCTGGCCCG
>DAORNX010000006.1:0-17785 GCA_035441225.1 Caulobacter sp. | reverse complement strand
CGACAAGCAGGACGCCGACGGCGCGTTTCTCGACGAGCCGTCGCCCGCGAGCTCCCTCTATCACATCCTGGGCGCCGTTCTGGCGTTGCAGGCCTGGGCCGGTCGCTGACCGCGCTGACGGTCAGTCCTGGCCGTCGTCGGCGGCGAGGGTCGAGATCGTCACGGCGCCCGCCGCGTCACGCCGGGCCTGCAGGTAGCGACGAGCGGGGCCGTCGAGCTCCAGCGCCGTGAGCACGCCGGTGCGGTAGGCCCAGGTGTCGATGCCGATCCGCCGCGCGTCGCAGTGCGGCGCCGTGCCCGGTGTGTGGCCGTGAACGACGACCTTCTCGAGACGCCGGCCGTCCGACAGGAACGGCTCCCGGATCCAGCGCAGATCCTTGGCGTTCTGGGCGTTCAGCGGCCGGTCGGGGTTCACCCCGGCGTGCACGAACAAATAGTCGCCCAGGTCGATGCGGTCTTCCAGGCCCCACAGGAATCGCATGTGGGACTCCGGAATGGCGGCCTTCAGGGCGTCGTGCGTCTCCACCCAGGCGTCGAGGCTCGTCTCGTCCTGCGGCAGCGTCACCCCGTAGGATGTCATGGTCGCCTTGCCGCCGTAGCCGGTCCAGGCCATGCCCGCCTCGAGGTCGCTGAGGAAGTGCAGCATCGCCTCCTCGTGGTTCCCGCACAGGAACCGCACGCCGGGGGCCTGGTCCTTGAGGGCGATCAGCCGTTCGATGACCTGCCGTGAACCGGGGCCGCGATCGACATAGTCGCCGAGAAAGATCAGCAACGGCGGCCGCGCGTCGCCCTCGGCCTCGCGCAGGATGGCGTCGACCAGGCCGTCGAGCAGATCGTTGCAGCCGTGGATGTCGCCAACGGCGAAGACCCTGCGCCCCTCCAGCGCGATCCCCTGCCGGGCGGGCTTGCGCCCCAGGAGCCGAGAGAAGAGGTTCAAGCGGAATTTCCCGGGCGTGACGCGAAGGCGGCGACTGTGGACATGGGCGGCACAATGGCTCTGGCCGCTGCTTTTTCATAGTGGCGGGGCTCGGTCAACGATGGCGCGCGCCGGTTGCAGACCCCTTGCCTCGCGGGGAGGGTTCGGGTCACATCGGGCGCGCGCGTCGAGCGGCGCCGATGGAACAGGGAGCTGTCATGAAGATACGGAATGCGAGCGTGATCGTCGGCCTCACGGTGCTGGCCGCCGCGGCCTGCTCGAAGGCCGACAAGGCCGCCGATGCGAACACGGCCGCCGCGCCCGCCGCCGCCGTCGAGGTCCCCAAGCGCAAGCCCGGCCTGTGGAAGCAGACCATGCTGGTGGAAGAGGCCGGCGTGCTGCAGACCGTGCAGATCTGCCTCGACGCGGCCAGCGATTCCAAGCTCGCCTGGTGGGGCCAGCAGGGCTTCAAGCAGGCTTGCAGCAAGAGCGAGGTCACCCGCCAGCCCGACGGCTCGTGGAAGTTCAGTTCGGTCTGTTCGGGCGCCGGGGTGAAGACGACCAACGACGGTTCGGCCGTTGGCGACTTCAGTTCGAAGTATCAGCTCAAGGCGGCCTCGACGACCACCGGCGCGCCGGTCCCGGCGATGAATGGCTCGCGGACCATCACCATCGACGCCGAATGGATCGGCGAATGCCCGGCCGGCATGAAGCCGGGCGACATCGATCTGGCCAACGGCCAGCGCGTCAACATGCTCGAGGTCAGCGGCCAGAAGTAGCCGCCGCTCAGGGCTGCTCCGCCGAGGTGAGGCGGGCGGGCGTGGGGACCAGCGGTTCCCCGGCCGCCTGCTTGCCGCGGATTTCCTCGGCCGTGGCGCCGAGGTTGGTGGCCCGCTCCAGCGAGCCCGGGTGCGACCACTGGGCATAGCGCGAGCGACCGAAGTCGGCGCCGTACTGCCGCCAGAAGTCGCGCGCCGCGCCGTAGTCGTAGCCCGCCCTGGCCATCAGGTAGAGGCCGACATAGTCCGCCTCGCGCTCGACCGTCAGCAGGCCCCCGCGCTGGGTTCCGGCATTGCCCAGGAGCGCTCCGGCGGGGCCGCCGCCCGCGATCCGCGCGCGGTGCTTCATCACGTTGTGACCCAGCTCATGGCCGAGGATCACGGCCAGCTGGTCGTCCGTCGCCGCATAGCGCACGAAGGCCGTGGTGATCACCACCCGGCGGCCGTCGGCCCAGGCGCTGACATCCTCGGACGGAGTCAGCTGCGCCTCGTAGGCGCAGCCGGCGACGGGCGTGAGCGCAAGGGTCAGGGGGCGACCGTCGCGCTCGACCGTCAGCACGCCGGCGCCGTCGGCCAGGGCTCCGTCGAGCAGGGCGCGGGCCTTCGAGGTCTCGTCATAGGTCGGCGGATCCCGCGCCAGCCGGTCCCCGGCGTTGGCGAAGGCGGATCCGTCGATGGCCACGAGACTGTCGCCGACCTGGATCCCGGCCCGGGCCGCAGGACTGTCCGGCGCCACGGTCAGCACCGCGGGCCGGCCGGTCAGGCCGAAATGGCGGATCGCCACCGGGCGGATGTCGGGGCCGTACTGCAGGGCGTGATGCAGCACCATGCCGGTCAGCAGCGCCCTGTCCGCGCAGAGGTCGAGGTTGGCCACGTTCAGGCGGAACGACACGGCGGCCACCCGTCCGTCCTGCTGACGCAGCCGGTCGAGACTGGCCTCCTGCTGAAACGTCTCCTCGGCCCGCAACGCGTCTCGGTCGGCCGACGGCAGGGCGACCACCGGCTCGACGGTGGAACAGCCGGCCAGCGCTGTCAGGAAGAGGATCGCCGTCGGTCTCGCCACCATGTCCGTCTCCGCCGCAGGGAGAACGACCATAGTCCGACCCGGTGATCATCTCCAATCGCCGACCGCGCGAGATTGGCGTCCGTTTGCCAACCCGACTATAAGCGGGCGCCGGATTGATCATGGCCGTGAAGGAACGGGATTGGACGCACTTTCTCTGACGAATCCACGCATCTGCGTCCTGGGCCTCGGCTATGTGGGGCTCCCGCTTGCGGTGGCGTTTGGCGTCCATCACGACACGGTCGGCTACGATCTCGACGCCGGGCGCATCGCCGAGCTGCGCGACGGCCACGACCGCACGCTGGAGGTCGAACCCGAGGCGATGGCCGCGGCGCCGCGGCTGCGGTTCTCCGCCAGTCCGGCCGACCTCGAGGACCGCAACGTGTTCATCGTCACGGTGCCGACGCCGATCGACGAGGCGCGCCGGCCCGACCTGACCGCGATCAGCGGAGCCAGCCGGGCGATCGGGGCCTGCCTCAAGCCCGGCTCGGTGGTGATCTATGAATCGACGGTCTACCCGGGCTGCACCGAGGAGGTCTGCGTGCCGATCCTCGAGGCGGAATCGGGCCTCAGGTTCAACGTCGACTTCTTCTGCGGCTACAGCCCCGAGCGGGCCAACCCGGGCGACCGCCAGCACCGGCTGTCGACCATCACCAAGGTCACGGCCGGCTCGACGCCCGAGGCGGCGGCGTTCGTCGACGGTCTCTACCGCGCCATCGTGCCGGCCGGCACGCACCTGGCCAGCTCGATCAAGGTGGCCGAGGCCGCCAAGGTCATCGAGAACACCCAGCGCGATCTCAACATCGCGCTGATCAACGAGTTCGCGATGATCTTCAACAAGCTGGGCATCGACACGCTCGAGGTGCTCGAGGCGGCCGGCACCAAGTGGAACTTCCTGCCGTTCCGGCCCGGCCTCGTCGGCGGCCACTGCATCGGGGTGGACCCCTACTACCTGACCCACAAGGCGCAGGAGATCGGGCACCATCCGGAAGTCATCCTCGCCGGGCGGCGGATCAACGACGCCATGAGCGCCTACGTCGCCGGCCAGGTGCTCAAGCTGCTGGCCCACCGCGGGATCAATCCGGTCGGGGCGCGGGCGCTGGTCCTGGGCCTGGCGTTCAAGGAGAACTGCCCGGACCTGCGCAACACCAAGGTCGTCGACCTGGTGGCCGAGCTGCGCGACTACAGCCTGGCGGTGGATGTCCACGACCCCTGGGTGGACCCTGCCGAGGCGGCCCACGAATACGGCCTGACGCTGACGGCCGACCCGGCCCGGGCGGCCTACGACGTGGTCATCCTGGCCGTCGCCCATCGCCAGTTCGTCGACCTTGGCGCCGTCGGCGTCCGCGCCTTCGGCAAGCCGGCGAGCGTGCTCTACGACATCAAGTCGGCCCTGCCGCGCGACGCGGTCGACGGCCGCCTCTGACCGACGAAGGACAGTCCCATGAAGGTCATGGTCACCGGCAGCGCCGGTTTCATCGGTTCGGCCACCACCCTGCGCCTGCTGGCCCGGGGCGACACGGTGATCGGGGTCGACAGCCTCAACGACTACTATGATCCGGCCCTCAAGCGGGCGCGGCTCGCGCGCCATATCGACCATCCCGACTACACCCAGCTGACCATCGACCTGGCCGACCGGGCGGCGGTCGAGCAGGCCTTCGCCGAGCACCGGCCGCAGCGGGTCATCAACCTGGCCGCCCAGGCCGGCGTGCGCTACGCGGCGACCAACCCGCACATCTATGTGCAGAGCAACGTCACCGGCTTCCTGCACATCCTCGAGGGCTGCCGGCACAACGGCGTCGAACATCTGGTGTTCGCCTCGACCAGTTCGGTCTACGGCGCCAACACGAAGATGCCGTTCTCCGAGCACGACAGCACCGAGCATCCGCTGACGCTGTACGCGGCGACCAAGAAGGCCAACGAGCAGATGGCGCACAGCTACGCCAACCTGTTCGACCTGCCCTGCACCGGCCTGCGCTTCTTCACCGTGTACGGACCATGGGGCCGGCCGGACATGGCCCTGTTCCTGTTCACCAAGGCGATCCTGGCCGGCGAGCCGATCAAGGTGTTCAACCACGGCAAGCACAGCCGCAGCTTCACCTACATCGACGACATCGTCGAAGGGGTGATCCGGGCGATGGACAATGTGCCGGCGAAGAACCCGCTATGGGACGGCCAGAATCCCGATCCGGCCACCAGCGGCTCGGGCCCCTACCGCATCTTCAACATCGGAGCGGAAGAGAACGTCGAGCTGCTGCGCTACATCGAGGTGCTCGAGGACTGCCTCGGCCGCAAGGCGATCATGGAAATGCTGCCTCTTCAGCCCGGCGACGTGCCCGACACGGTGGCCGACGTGACCGAACTGCAGCGCATCGTCGGCTACAAGCCGCGTGTGACGGTCGAGGAGGGCGTGCGCAACTTCGTCGACTGGTACCGCGGGTACAACGGGGTGCTGTGAGGGGGGACATGTACCGCCAGGCACGTGTCCCCGGCCGCTTCAAGCTGCTGGGGGACACGCACTGAAGCGCATGTGCCCGGAGCCTACTTCTCCAACCAGGCGACGATCGCTTCGGCCGCCTCGACCGGCGACAGGGTCGTGGTGTCGACCGTCAGTTCGGCGTTCTCCGGCTCCTCGTAGGGACTGTCGATGCCGGTGAAGTTCTTCAGCTCGCCCGCCCGGGCCTTCCTGTAGAGGCCCTTGACGTCGCGCTGTTCCGCCACGGCCAGCGGCGTCTCGACGTAGACCTCGACGAACTCGCCATCCTCCAGCATCTCGCGGGCCATGCGGCGCTCGGCGCGGAACGGACTGATGAAGGCGGTCAGCACGATCAGCCCGGCGTCGACCATCAGCTTGCTGACCTCGGCCACCCGCCGGATGTTCTCGACGCGGTCCTCCTCGGTGAAGCCCAGGTCCTTGTTGAGGCCGTGGCGAACGTTGTCGCCATCGAGCAGGTAGGTGTGGCGGCCCAGCGCATGCAGCCGCTTCTCGACCAGGTTGGCGATGGTCGACTTGCCGGCGCCCGACAGGCCCGTGAACCAGACCACGCGGCCCTTCTGGCCCTTCTGGGTGGCGCGGGCGGCCTTGTCGATGTCGGTGGCCTGCCAGTGGATGTTGTCGGCGCGGCGCAGCGCGAAATGCAGCATGCCGGCCCCGACCGTGCGGTTGCTCAGCCGGTCGATCAGGATGAAGCCGCCCAGGTCGCGATTGTCCGCATAGGCCTCGAACGGGATGGCCCGGTCGAGCGACAGGTTGCAGACGCCGATCTCGTTGAGTTCGAGCCGCTTGGCGGCGATGTGCTCAAGCGTGTTCACCTGCACCCGGTACTTGGGTTCGGTGATCGAGGCGGTGACCGTCTGGGCGCCGATCTTCATCAGATAGGGCCGCCCCGGCAGCATCGGTTCGTCGTCCATCCACACCAGTGTCGATTCGAACTGGTTGGCGACCGGGCAGGGGTCGTCGGCGCCGACCAGCACGTCGCCGCGCGAGACATCGACCTCGTCGGCCAGGGTGATGGTCACCGACTGGCCGGCCACGGCCTGGTCGAGATCGCCCGGCAGCACGACGATGCGCGCGACGCGGCTTTCGCGGCCCGAGGGCAGAACCTTGACCCGATCACCTGGCCTCACCGTGCCGGCGGCGATCTGGCCGCTGAAGCCGCGGAAGTCGAGATTGGGCCGGTTGACCCATTGCACGGGCATGCGGAAGGCGCGCGATGGCAGGTCATCCTCGACCGCGACGGTCTCCAGCCAGCGCATCAGCGGCGGGCCGTCGAACCAGGGCGCGGCGGCGCTGGGCTCGGTGATGTTCTGCCCGTCCAGCGCCGACATCGGGATGGCGGTGAAGTCGGCCAGGCCGATCTGGTCGGCGAAGGCGCTGTATTCCTCGACGATGGCGTCGAAGATCGACTGGTCCCAGCCAACCAGGTCCATCTTGTTCACCGCCAGCACGATGTGGCGGATGCCCAGCAGGTTGACCAGGTAGCTGTGCCGCCGGGTCTGGGTCAGCACGCCCTTGCGCGCGTCGATCAGCACCACGGCGGCGTCGGCCGTCGAGGCGCCGGTGACCATGTTGCGCGTGTACTGCTCGTGGCCGGGGGTGTCGGCGACGATGAACTTGCGGCTGTCGGTGGCGAAGAAGCGGTAGGCCACGTCGATGGTGATGCCCTGTTCCCGCTCGGCGGCCAGGCCGTCGACCAGCAGGGCGAAGTCGATCGCCCCGCCCTGGGTGCCGACCTTCCTGCTGTCGGCCTCCAGCGCCGCCAGCTGATCCTCGAAGATCATCTTGCTGTCGTAGAGCAGCCGCCCGATCAGGGTCGACTTGCCGTCGTCCACGCTGCCGCAGGTGATGAACCGCAGCAGGCTCTTGTGCTGGTGTTGCAGCAGGTAGGCGTCGATGTCCGTCTCGATGAGATCGGCGGGTTTGTACGCGCTGCTCATCAGAAATAGCCTTCCTGCTTCTTCTTCTCCATCGAGGCGGCCTGGTCGTGGTCGATGACCCGGCCCTGGCGCTCGCTGGTGGTGGTCAGCAGCATTTCCTGGATGATCTCGGGCAGGGTGGAGGCGGTGCTCTCCACGGCCCCGGTCAGCGGGTAGCAGCCCAGGGTGCGGAAGCGCACCGACTTCATCATCGGCGTCTCGCCGTCGCGCAGCCGGAACCGGTCGTCGTCGACCATGATCAGCGTGCCGTCGCGCTCGACCACCGGCCGCACCCCGGAAAAGTACAGCGGCACGATGGGGATGTTCTCCAGGTGGATGTATTGCCAGATGTCCAGCTCGGTCCAGTTGGAGATCGGGAACACCCGGATGCTCTCGCCCCTGTTCTTGCGGGCGTTGTAGAGCCGCCAGAGCTCCGGTCGCTGGTTCTTGGGGTCCCAGCGCTGCTCGGCCGAGCGGAAGGAGAAGATGCGTTCCTTGGCGCGGCTCTTCTCCTCGTCGCGGCGCGCGCCGCCGAAGGCCGCGTCGAAGCCGTGCTTCTCCAGGGCCTGCTTGAGGCCCTCGGTCTTCCACAGGTCGGTGTGGGCCGGGCCGTGGTCGAACGGATTGATGCCGCGGGCCTCGGCGTCGGGGTTCTTGTGCACCAGCAGGTCGAAGCCGAGCTCGCGGGCCATGCGCTCTCGCATCTCGTACATCGCCTGGAACTTCCAGGTCGTGTCCACGTGCAGCAGCGGGAACGGCGGCTTGCTCGGATAGAAGGCCTTGGCGGCCAGGTGCAGCATCACCGCGCTGTCCTTGCCGATCGAGTAGAGCATCACCGGGCGTTCGGTCTCGGAGACCACCTCGCGCATGATGTGGATGCTCTCCGCCTCGAGGCGCTGCAGGTGCGTCAGGCGGGCGGGGGAAACGAGGGCAGTCATGCGGTCATCCGAATCGGAAGCGCGGCGCGGTTACAAGGGTCGGGAACCAGGTCCGCGGATTCCGCCATTGGTCATTCTCCACGCCGCTATCAGTTCGTCTGGGTCCGGGAGTTACGGATGCCGAGGCCTCGATGCAAGTGGACTGGCGGTATGGCCGACGGTTCTGACCTGCCGAAATTTCGGCGTCCTTGTAAGGAATTCTGTCAATCCCCCGAGGTGCCGGGAGCTGGCCGTCAGAATCGGGCGGAGACACCGACGCGCCCGCCACCACCCCCCACACCGTCGTCGCCACCGAAGATTGCGAAACCCTCAACGAACCCACTGACGGCGGCGGCGGGCGAAAACCGCAGGCCGATGTGTCCCTGGCTGTAGTCTGGCATCGACTCGTTGGCGATCTCCAAAGTCGCCGTGCTGTCGTGAAACGTCAGGCCGTCCTTGCCTTCGAATTCCCTGACCATGACGGCGCCTCCGTAGAGGGCCACCGTGGGCCCAAGGTCTCCTCCCATTCTGAAACCCAGACTTCCGCGCAGGTGTTCAGCGTCCTCAAATCCGATCGAGCTGCCTTGTACGGTAAAGTCTTCCAGCCTTGTGCCGAGCCAGCTGACAGTGATGACCGGTTCGACAAACAGCGCCGATGAACCGGCTCGATGGCCGACTTCGACGGTGATGCCCCAGGCCTCGCCGTCGATACTGCGGGCCGGACCCTGCCCCCAGCCATCGCTGTCGATCCGGCTCCAGTCATACTTGGCCAGCATCCCGACGAAAGTACTCCCGGCGCTGAAGCTGGCATAGCCGCCGAAGTTCAGGGTTTCGAAGCGAGCCTCTTCGCGGGAGTTGGTGAAGGACACCCGCGAGTCGATCAGGCCGCCGGTCACGCCCAGCAACAGCCCCGGAATGGCGGCCGGCGACCCTTCTGCCCCAAACTGGGCGCCCCGGCTGGTCTGGCCATAGCTGAGATCAAACGACGAGGTCTGGCCGAACACCGTGGTGCGGGAGAGGCTATCCCGTTCGATCTCGGAGCCCTGGACCTGAAGCCAGGTTCGAGGCCCGTCACCTCCCCCGTCGCGCCGCGACTGGAGGCCGGCTCGCCAGGCATCTGATGCAGCCAACCAGGTGTTGGCCGCGCCCTCGGAATATTTTGCCATCCTGTAGACTGAGGCGCCGGGCACCCCCACCAGGCTGTAGTCGAACGTTGTCGGGTCGTAGATGATCGAGAAGTGGATCAGGCCCTGATCAGCCGAACTGTCGGCCAGTCTGAATGCCGTTGGTGACGAGGCGGCACCAGACTGAATGAGGAGTTGTCCTGGATTGAGCCGTGCGGGCCCGCCGGACACTGCCAACAGGACTTCAGTCTCACCGGTCGCGCTGCCCACGACCAGAAGGTCGCTGGCGCTTCCTGTAGCGTCAAGCACGACGTCGAGGGCAAGCTGGCTCTGGCCCGAGCCCACGAAGACCCCTGTAAGAACGAGGCTGTTTCCGGCCTGCCCGTTTCGCAAGTCAATCAAGCCGCTGTTGCTGAAGGATTCGACTCCGGCGAAGGTCACGAGGCTGGCGGTCTGTGCGCGAAGGACTCCGTCGTTTCGGAACCCGTCCGCGCCAGCGCCGAATTCGCTGCGCCCTTCGGCGTTGAAGGTCCCCGTATTGACCACCAGGTCGTCGTTGTCCGTCAGCGAAATGCGCCCGTTAATCGTCCCGCTATTTCGAATCTGCACCGGCGCGCCGGAAGCGAGGATGGCAAAGCCGTCGCCAGCGGTGATGACCCCGGCATTGGTCACCGTTGAACGAGCCGGGAGAGCGGCCTCCGCCGGCGAGGTGGCGGCACCCGTTCCGGATCGGATGACAATGGCGTTCAGGCCACCCAGAACGGTGGCGCCGCTCTCCACCGCTACAGACGCTCCGGTTTCGCCAATGGCGATGATCGCATCGTGTCTCGCCGAGATCGTTGTCCCCGTGACCGTCAGGGCGGTGGGCCCATGGGCGCTCTCGGCGTAAATGGCGACAGCGTCACGGGCGCTTGTGTTCCTGCTATTGACGACGACCGACCCACCGGGATCCGGTCCGTCGGAAACGGCGTAGATCCCCTCGGAAAAGGCGCCGGCCGTGCTAATGTCACCTGCGTTGACGACCTCGACCGTCATCCGCCCGGTGGCCATGACGCCCCTCGAGTTGACCCCGCTGGTGTCTATTGCGTCCGCGACGACCACAGTGACGCTCTCATGTCCCCGGGCGAACACGCCAGGAGCATCATTTCCCGTCGTGGTGACGTTGTGCACCCGCACATCGGTGAGAATGCTGACCACGTGCACGCCGGTCGACAGGTCGCCGCTGGTGCGGACGGAGTCGACGTGGACGGTGGCGCTGCCGAGCGGCGAAAAGGCCAGCACCCCGATTGCGCTGTCGCCGCTGGTCTCGATAGATACCCCGGGGCCTCCGAATATAGACAATCGCGCGCCGGACGCTGATCCGGCAATGATCTGCACGCCTCTCGCCGTCGGGTTGCTGGTCCTTACGATGACGCCGCTTGCCAGGTTGATCGTCAGGTTGTTCTGCGTCGCATAGTGAATCCCGTTCGCGTGCGGGTTCATCTCGGCGGTGCAGGTGACTTCTCGCGCCTGAGGAAAGCCACACTCATTGTTTGCGGCCGCCCGGTCGAACGGGAAGAGGCCAAGAAGGGCCACGCCAAGGAGTCTCGACGCCTGTTGGACAAGCCACCGCTTCGAAACGCGTATGGCGGGAACGTCCGGGACCCATCTCGATGAAGAGCGGCGCATGGTCCCTTCTCCCCCTTTATTCTGTTGCCGCGCATGTTACGAATAGCATCGTTATTTAACAACGGTCGACGCGCATCTCTCTTGCCTGCGTGCGACGGCCGCCGTGATGTCGGGTCGCTTCCCCTTTCGGTGGCGGATGGTATGGGGGAGCCATGAGTCCGCCGCGCCCCGTCATGGTGATCTTCGACCGCGATGGCGTGCTCAACGTGGACCACGGCTACGCATTCGATCCCGCCGCGCTGGAATGGGTCCCGGGGGCCCGGGGCGCGGTGCGCCGCGTCAACGAGGCGGGAGCCGTCGCGGTCATCGCCACCAACCAGTCGGGCATCGGCCGCGGCTACTACACCGAGGCCGACATGCGGGCCTTCCACGCCGAGATGATGCGCCAGCTGGCCGCCGCGGGCGCGCGGATCGACGCCATCTATTTCTGCCCCTTCCACGAGGCCGCCACCGAGGATCGCTATCGCGTCGCGGACCACCCCGACCGCAAGCCCAATCCGGGGATGCTGCTGCGCGCCCTGGCCGATTTCGCGGTCGTGCCGGCCGATGCGGTGATGATCGGCGACAAGCCCTCCGACCTGGAGGCGGCGCGACGGGCGGGGGTCAGGGGGGTGTTCTATGAGGGCGGCGATCTCGACGCCCTGGTGGCCGACGAACTGGCTCTGCTGACGGGCACGCCCTTTCCGAAATAGCCGGGCCGCGGCTTTCGTCATGCCCCGATCCACGCTAAGGCAGGGTCAACTCTTCCCCTGCGGCAGCGAGCTTCATGACCCTTCCCGCGACCACGCGCTCGGCGCTGGACCTGATTGGCGACACCCCGATGGTCGAGGTGACGCACATCGACACCGGCGTCTGCCGGCTGTTCCTCAAGCTCGAGAACCAGAACCCGGGCGGGTCGATCAAGGACCGCATCGCCCGCGCGATGATCGAGGCGGCCGAGGCCGACGGCCGGCTCAAGCCCGGCGGCACGATCGTCGAGGCGACGGCCGGCAACACCGGCCTGGGCCTGGCCCAGGTGGCCACGGTCAAGGGCTACAGGCTGATCCTGGTGGTGCCCGACAAGATGGCGCGGGAGAAGATCCTGCATCTTCGGGCCATGGGCGTGGACGTGCGGATCACCCGCTCCGACGTCGGCAAGGGCCACCCGGAGTACTACCAGGACATGGCCCAGACGATCGCCCAGGCGACGGGCGGCTTCTTCGTCAACCAGTTCGAGAACCCGGCCAACCCGCTGGCCCACGAGATGACCACGGGCCCCGAGATCCTCGAACAGATGGGCGGCGACGTCGACGCGGTGGTCGTGGGCGTCGGCTCGGGCGGCACCCTGACGGGCCTTGGCCGGTTCTTCAAAAAGCACTCGCCGAAGACGAAGATGATCCTCGCCGACCCGGTCGGCTCGATCCTCTACGACTACGTCAACACCGGGACCTACGGCGAGGCGGGCAGCTGGATCGTCGAGGGCATCGGCGAGGACTTCATCCCCGACAACGCCCAGATGGACCTGGTGGCCAAGGCCTACGCCATCCCCGACCGCGAGAGCGTCGAGTCCGCCCGCCTGCTGCTGGAGAAGGAGGGCATCCTGGCCGGCTCCTCGTCGGGCACCCTGCTGGCCGGGGCCCTGCGCTACTGCCGCGAGCAGACGACCCCGCAGCGGGTCGTCAGCCTGGTCTGCGACACCGGCGGCAAATACCTGACCAAGATGTTCAACGACATGTGGGTCGCCGCCCATGGCTTCGAGGACCGGCCCAGGTCCGGCGACCTGCGCGACCTGATCGCGCGCGACTTCTCCGAGGGCGGTGTGATCGCGACGGGGCCGGACGACAGCCTGCTGACGGCCTACAACCGCATGCGCGCGGCCGACATCAGCCAGCTGCCGGTGGTCGATCACGGCCGGCTGGTCGGGATCCTCGACGAGAGCGACATCCTCGCCGCCGTCGGCGGTCGCGAGGGCCGCGCCGACCGTTTCGGCGCCCGGGTCGCCTCGGCCATGACGCGCGACGTCAACACCCTGCAGGTCCATCAGTCGCTCGACGAGCTCAAGCCGCTGTTCGACCGCGACGAGGTCGCGGTGGTGATGGACGGTGAGAAGCTGGTGGGCCTGATCACCCGCGTCGATCTCATCAACCACCTCAGACGCACGGCCTGAACACCCTACTTTTCCGTCATGGCCCGGCTTGTCCGGGCCACCCATGAACACAGCCATATCCGGACAAGCCCGCGTGCTTGGGTGGCCCGAACAAGTCGGGCCATGACGGATTAGGGAAACCGGTTTGGACCATGACTGAACTGTTGAAGAACCGCCTCGCCTTCGCCACCCGCACGATCCACGGCGGCCAGGCGCATGATCCGACCACCGGGGCGGTCATGGTCCCGATCTACGCCACCTCGACCTTCGCCCAGGAAAGCCCGGGCGTGCACAAGGGCTTCGAGTACGCGCGCAGCCACAACCCGACCCGCTTCGCCTTCGAGCGCTGCGTCGCCAACCTCGAGAGCGGGGTCGCGGCCTTCGCCTTCGCCTCGGGCCTGGCGGCGGCCTCGACGACGCTGGAGCTGCTGGACGCCGGCGCCCATGTGATCGCCTCGGACGACCTCTACGGCGGCAGCTACCGGCTGATGCAGCGGGTGCGGGCGCGCTCGGCCGGGCTGACCTTCAGCTTCGTCGACATGACCGACCCCGCGGCGATCACGGCGGCGATCCGGCCCGAGACGAAGATGATCTGGGTCGAGACCCCGACCAATCCGACCCTGCGGCTGGTCGACCTCGCGGCCGTCGCGGCGATCGGCAAGCGGCACGGGCTGATCACGGTCGCCGACAACACCTTCGCCAGCCCGTGGATCCAGCGTCCGCTCGAGCACGGCTTCGACCTGGTTCTGCATTCGACCACCAAATACCTCAACGGCCACTCGGACATGGTCGGCGGCGTGGTGGCGGTCGGCGAGAACCAGGCCATCGAGGAGCAGATGCGCTTCCTGCAGAACGCCGTCGGCGCCGTGTCCGGACCGTTCGACAGCTTCCTCGCCCTGCGCGGCCTCAAGACCCTGGCCCTGCGCATGGAGCGCCACTGCCAGAGCGCCCTGCGCATCGCCCGCTGGCTCGAGGCCCGCGACGACGTCACCCGGGTGATCTACCCGGGCCTGGAGAGCCATCCGCAGCATGCCCTGGCCCGGCGCCAGATGAACGGCTTCGGCGGCATCATCTCGGTCGAGATCGCCGGCGACCTGGCGCGGGCCCGGCGGGTGCTGGAACGGACGCAGCTGTTCACCCTGGCCGAGTCCCTGGGCGGGGTGGAGAGCCTGATCGAGCATCCGGCGATCATGACCCACGCCTCGATCCCGCCCGAGCAGCGGGCGGCGATCGGCATCAGCGACACCCTGATCAGGCTGTCGGTCGGGATCGAGGACTGCGACGACCTGCTGGCGGACCTTTCGCAGGCGCTGGCGGGCTGAGCGGGGCCTTCGGCAGCGGCGGCAGGCTGGCGTCCTGCCCCGCCTCGATCAGCTTGGCCGTCAGCAGCAGGTCGGCCCGCACCGCGGCATGGTCGGCCGAACGGGTCCAGGCCAGGACCTCGATCTCGACGGCGGCTTCGGCCAGCAGGGTCACGCTGACGCTGGGCTCCGGATCGTCGAGCACCAGCGGATTGGCCCTCGCCCTGGCCAGCACGCCGGCCATGATCCCCGCCATGTCGGCAGCGGCGGGGATTCGGAACGTCACATCGACCCGCCGCTGGGAGTGGTGGCTGTGATTGACGATGACGTCGCCGAACACCTTGTTGTTGGGGATGACGATCTTCAGATTATCCGCGGTAGCCAGTTCCGTGATTACCAGGTCGAGAGCCCGTACGATTCCCTTCTTTCCGCCGGTCTCGATGAGATCGCCGACGCGGTACGGGCGGAACAGCAGGATCATCACTCCGGCGGCGACGTTGGACAGGGCGCCCTGCAACGCCAGGCCCACGGCGAGTGACGCCGCGCCCAGGACCGCGACGATCGACGTGGTCTTGACGCCGAGTTGCTGCAGGACGGCCACGAAGCCGACCACGAGGATCACGTAGCGGACCATCGAGGCGACGAAGGTCTGCAGCGTCAGGTCCGGCGTCCGGCGGCCGGGAAGCCGGTTCATCGCGCGTCGGGTCAGTCCCGCGAACCAGGACGAGGCCCACAGGGTCAGGACGAGGATAATCGTCCCGATCACCAGGTTGACCGCCAGGTCGCCGGCCGCGTCGGTGAACTTGTGCAGCAGCGATTCGTCGCCGAGCAGGGTCTGCCGCAGGCGTTGATCAACTTCGGCGTCGAATTGCATGGGCGCTTCCGGCGGGATCGATTTGCGCCGACACTAGCAAACGCAACAACCGGTTACAGGGTTTGTGTCGAAACACCGCCCCACCGCCGCTATGAGCCGCCGCATGAGCATCGCCTTCATCGACCTCGCCGCGCAGCAGCGGCGCATCCGGAGCCGCCTCGACGCGGCCATCGCCAGGGTTCTCGACCATGGCGGCTACGTCATGGGCCCCGAGGTCCGCCAGTTCGAGGCCGAGCTGGCTGCCTTCGGCGAGGCGCCGCTGGCGCTGAGCTGCGCCAACGGCACCGACGCCATCGCCCTGCCGCTGATGGCTTGGGGGATCGGCGCCGGCGACGCGGTCTTCTGCCCGTCCTTCACCTTCACGGCCACGCCGGAAGTCGTGCCCTGGGTCGACGCCACGCCGGTGTTCGTCGATGTGCTGCCCGACACTTTCAACCTCGACCCGGCGAAGCTCGAGGCCGCCATCGTCGCGGTGAAGGCCGAGGGGAAGCTGAAGCCCGCCGTGGTCATCGCGGTCGATCTGTTCGGCCAGCCGGCCGACTACCCGGCCCTACGGGCCGTCTGCGACCGCCATGGCCTGAAACTGATCAGCGACTCGGCCCAGGGCTTCGGCTGCACGCTGAACGGCCACCATCCGATCCACTGGGCCGACGTGGCCACCACCAGCTTCTTCCCGGCCAAACCCCTCGGCTGCTACGGCGACGGCGGGGCGGTGTTGCTCAAGGACCAGGCCCTGTGGGACCAGATGGACAGCTACCGCGTGCACGGCAAGGCGGTGGCCCAGGACCTCAACGGCCGGGTGTTCGACCACGACCCGAAGTATCTCAACGCCCGCATCGGCATGAACTCGCGACTCGACTCGATCCAGGCCGCGATCCTGATCGAGAAGCTGGCCATCTTCGCCGAAGAGATCGCCATGCGGCAGGGGGTGGCCGACCGCTACGCCGAGGGTCTGAAAGGGTCGGTTCTGTCGACGCCGAAGGTCATCGCCGGCGGCCAGTCGGTCTGGGCCCAGTACGTCATCGAGCATGAGAACCGCGACGGCCTGGCCGCCCATCTGAAGACCCAGGGCGTGCCGACGGCGGTCTACTATCCCGTGCCGATGCATGTGCAGGCGCCGTACGCGGACTACCCGCGCGGCGCGGGCGGCCTGCCGGTGACCGAGGCCCTGGCCGACAAGGTGCTGGCCCTGCCGATGCACCCCTACATGGACGAGGAGACCCAGCAGCGGATCATCGACGCGGTGAAGGGCTTCAACGGGTAGACATCAATCCTCCCCGCAATGCGGGGAGGGGGACCATGCGGAGCATGATGGAGGGGCTGACCCGAACTCTCCGGAAAGACCTGAATTCAGAATGGGTCGCTGACGTAAGCGCAGCCCCTCCACCGCCTCCGGCGGTCCCCCTCCCCAGCAAGCTGGGGAGGATCACACCGTAGTCAGTCGAGCATCCGCTCCAGCGTCGCCAGTTCGTCCGCCTCGCGGGCCGGCTTGTCCCAGCGGATGCGGCTGATCCTCGGGAAGCGCATGGCCACGCCGCTCTTGTGGCGGGTCGAGCGCTGCAGGCCCTCGAAGGCCACCTCCAGCACCAGGCCGAAATCGCGGGTCGCCCTGACCGACCGCACGGGTCCGAACCGGTCGATCGTGTTGTCGCGCACGAACCGGTCGAGACGCTTCAATTCCTCGTCGGTGAAGCCGAAATAGGCCTTGCCGACCGGGGTCAGGGTGCGGTCGCCGTTGGCGTCCTCGCGCCAGACGCCGAAGGTGAAGTCGGAATAGAAGCTCGAGCGCTTGCCGTGGCCGCGCTGGGCGTACATCAGCACCGCGTCGATCAGGTGCGGGTCTCGTTTCCACTTGAACCACGGCCCCTTCGGCCGGCCTGCCTCGTAGGGGCTGTCCCAGCGCTTGAGCATCAGCCCCTCGGCGACGGCCGGATCGCCCTCCGGCGGCGCCGCGCGCAGGGCGGCCAGCGACTCCCAGGTTTCGAACGGTTGCAGCGGCGAGAGGTCAATTCGGGGGCTATTCGCCGCCAGGATGAACGATTCGAGCCGAATTCGTCTTTCCCTAAAGGAAAGCGCGCGAAGTTCTTCCTCGCCGTCGAGCAGCAGGTCATAGGCCCGGATGCCGGCCGGATGGGCGGCCAGCAGCTTCGCATCGACGGTCTTGCGGTTCAGCCGCTGCTGCAGGTCGCCGAACGGCGCGACCCGGCCCTCGCGCATGATCAGCAGTTCGCCGTCCAGCGCCCCCTCGAAGCTCATCGCCGCCAGCACGTCGGGGAAGGCGTGGCTGATGTCGTCGCCGGTGCGGGTATAGAGCCGCGCCTCGCCGCGCTCGCGCACCGCCTGGATGCGGATGCCGTCCCACTTCCATTCGGCGGCGTAGTCGGCCGGGTCGAGCCGCGCGAAGTCGACCGCCTCGTCGACGGGCTGGGCCAGCATTACAGGCCGGAAGCGGCCAGGATGATCGGCGCTGGGCCGGTCGGACCGCCCCTCGAGCCAGGCGAACAGGTCGTCGTAGGGCGGGGCCAGGGCGTGCCACACCTCCTCCACCTCGGCCACGCCCACGCCGCCCAGGTTGGCGCAGGCCTGCCGCGCCAGCCGGGCC
>DAORNX010000005.1:0-19942 GCA_035441225.1 Caulobacter sp. | reverse complement strand
TCGAGGCGCTGATCGGCCCACTGGCCGAGGCCGAGGCGGACGCGAAGCGCTCGCCCGGCCGGTTGGCGCTGCATTACGCACCGGACGCGCCGGTGCGGATCAACGTCGAGGCGGCCCGTCCCGGCGAGGCCTTCCTCGCCTTCGGCCCCGGCGACAGCCCGTTCAACCTGAGCCCGACCCGGAATCTGGTCGAGGCCGCGGCCAACCTCTTCGCGATGCTGCGCGCGGCCGACCGGACGAAGCCCACCGCCATCGCCGTCGCGCCGATCCCGGCCGAGGGGCTCGGCGAGGCGATCAACGACCGGCTGAAGCGCGCGGCGGGCTTCGTCGGCTGACGGCCGCCACGGGGCGGGTTATGCTTCTCCCATGACCATCTCCGTGCCCGCAGACGTCATCTCCCGCCTCAAGGCCGTGCTCGGCGAAGGCGGCTGGAGCCAGGACCCGCAGCGCATCGCGCCGAAGCTGGTCGAATGGCGCGGCCGGTGGGAGGGGACCACGCCATTGCTGGTCCTGCCGAAGACCACCACCGAGGTCGCCGCGGTTGTCGGGATCTGCGCCCAGTCAGGAACGGCGATCACGCCCCAGGGCGGCAACACCGGCCTGGTGTCGGGCCAGATCCCGCAGGGCGAGGTCCTGCTGTCGACCGAGCGGCTCAACCGCATCCGCGACATCGACGGCTTCGACGACGTGATCGTCGCCGAGTCCGGCGTGACCCTGGCGGCCGTGCACGAGGCGGCGGCGAAGCTGTCGCGGCGCTTCCCCCTGGGCCTCGCGTCGGAGGGCTCGGCGACAGTCGGCGGGGTGATCTCGACCAACGCAGGCGGCACCCAGGTGCTGCGCTACGGCACGACGCGCAACCTGGTGCTCGGCCTGGAGGCCGTGCTGCCCAACGGCGAGATCTGGAACGGCCTCAAGCGGCTGCGCAAGGACAACACCGGATATGACCTGAAGCAGCTGCTGATCGGCGCCGAGGGGACGCTGGGCGTGATCACCGCCGCCAGCCTGAAGCTGTTTCCGGTGCTGACCTCGCGGGCCACCGCCGTGGTCGGTCTGGGCTCGCCCGCCGACGCCATCAAGCTGCTGGCCCGCGCGAAGGAAGAGACCGGCGGCGCGGTCGAGGCCTTCGAGCTGATGAGCCGGCTGGGGGTGCAGTTCGCCGTTGACCACATCCCTGGCATCCGCGAGCCGCTGGACGCCGTCCATCCCTGGTATGTGCTGGTCGAGACGGCCAGCGGCGAGCCCGGCGCGGCGGAGGGCGCGATGGAGCGACTGCTCGCCCGGGCGCTGGAGGACGATCTGATCCAAGATGCCGCCATCGCCCAGACGCAGGCCCAGGCCAGGGCTTTCTGGGCCGTGCGCGAGAACCAGTCGGGCGCCCAGAAGCCCGAGGGCGCGGCCTGGAAGCACGATGTGTCCGTGCCGGTCTCGCGCATCGCCGACTTCATCGACCAGGCGACGGCGGCGGTGTTGAAGCATGACCCGCGCGTGCGGGTCGTGGCCTTCGGCCACGTCGGCGACGGCAATGTCCACTACGACGTGCTGCGCCCGGAAGGCGGCTCGGACGAGGCGCACAACGAGGGCCGCGACGCCGGCTCGCTGATCGTCCACGACATCGTCGCTGCCATGGACGGCTCTATCAGCGCCGAACACGGCCTGGGCGCCGCCAAGACCGCCGACGCCCTGCGCTACAAGTCGAGCGTCGAGGTGGAGGCGTTGCGCGCGATCCGGGGCGTGCTGGACCCTGGTCGGATCATGAACCCCCGGGTGCTGTTCTAGCGACCTTCGACGCGACCCTCCGGGTCTGCCCGGGATGGCGTCAATCGGCGTGGGTCCGGAACGGCGACGGTCGCGGGCCGGATGCCGGACCGGGCATGATGCGACTGGCCATCCGCTTCGGCCCGCTCTATCCCCACGCCATGCTGATGGTCATCTCGCCCGCCAAGGCCATGAATTTCATGGCGCCCGAGCGCATCCTGCCCCTGACCACGCCGGCGCTGAAGGACGACATCGCCGAGCTGGATGTCATCACCCGCAAGCTGCGGCCGCGCGACCTGCGGCGGCTGATGGACATCTCCGAGAAGCTGGCCGACCTGAACTACGAGCGCTTCCAGGCCTTCGACCCCGCCGTGGAGGACGGCCTCCAGGCGGCCATCGCCTTCAACGGCGACGTCTACGCCGGGCTGAACGCCCGCACGCTCGACGCAAGGGCCTTCGCCTGGGCCCAGGACCACCTGCGCATCCTGTCGGGTCTCTACGGCCTGTTGCGGCCCGCCGACGCGATCCAGCCCTACCGGCTGGAAATGGGCGTGCGGCTGAAGACCGGCCGCGGCAAGACCCTGTGCCAGTTCTGGGGCGACCGCATCGCCCGCAGCCTCAACGCGGCGGCCGAGGGCCACGCGGACAAGACCCTCGTCAACCTCGCCAGCCTCGAATATTTCGCCGCCGTCGACCTCAAGGCGCTGGCGCTGCCGGTGGTCACCTGCAAGTTCTTCGAGGATCGCGGCGCGGTGACCAAGCAGATCAGCTTCATGGCCAAGAAGGCCCGCGGCATGATGGCCCGCTACGCCATCGACCATCGAATTGACCGCGCCAAGGACCTCAAGGCCTTCGACGTCGACGGCTACGTCTTCCGCGGCGACCTGTCCTCGGACACCGAATGGATCTTCCAGCGCTGACCGCCGCGCGCGCCGATTTCCGCTCGCCCCGGCCGCCCCGACCCTCTATGCTGCACCGCAACAAAAACAAGGCGGAGCGCTATCGCCCATGACCTCCCAACTGCGCGGCCAGGTGGCCATCATCACCGGATCGACCAGCGGCATCGGCCTGGGCCTCGCCGAGGCGCTGGCCGCCGCCGGGGTGAACCTCGTGCTCAACGGCCTGGGAGAGGCCGCCGTCATCGAGGCGACCCGCGCCGGTCTGGCCGCGCGTCACGGCGTCGAGGTGCGCTACCACGGCGCCGACATGACGCGCCCGGCGGAGATCGCCGACCTCGTGGCCTCGACCGTCGCCCACTTCGGTCGGCTGGACATCCTGGTCAACAACGCCGGCATCCAGCACGTCTCCCCGGTCGAGGACTTCCCGATCGACGCCTGGGACCGGATCATCGCCATCAACCTGACCAGCGTTTTCCACGCCACCCGCGCCGCCGTCCCGGTGATGAAGGCCGCCGGCCGCGGCCGGATCGTCAACATCGCCTCGGCCCACGCCCTGGTGGCCTCGCCATTCAAGAGCGCCTACGTCGCGTCCAAGCATGGCGTGGCCGGCTTCACCAAATCGATCGCCCTGGAGGTCGCCCAGAGCGGGGTGACGATCAACGCCATCTGCCCCGGCTATGTGAAGACTCCGCTGGTCGAGGCCCAGATCGCCGACCAGGCGAAGGCGCGCGGCATCAGCGAGGAGGCCGTCATGCGTGATGTGATCCTCGCCGCCCAGCCGACCAAGCAGTTCGTCACCGTCGAGCAGTTGGCCGGGTTGCTGCTCTATCTCTGCGCCGACATCGGCGCCTCGGCCAACGGCGCGATCCTGTCGGTGGA
Source organism: Caulobacter sp. (assembly GCA_035441225.1). Classification (GTDB taxonomy): domain Bacteria; phylum Pseudomonadota; class Alphaproteobacteria; order Caulobacterales; family Caulobacteraceae; genus Caulobacter. The sequence continues at coordinate 16,409 of DAORNX010000005.1, read as the reverse complement.
CGGCGGCTGGACCGCGGCGTGAGCGGCTTTCCCACGCCCACCGTGGGCGTCGTCTGCCTGCGCGACGACGAGGTCCTTCTGATCAAGCGCGGCAATCCGCCCCGGCAGGGCCAGTGGAGCCTGCCGGGCGGCCGCATAGAATGGGGCGAGACCAGCGAAGCCGGCGCCCTGCGTGAGCTGGTCGAGGAAACCGGCGTCGAGGCCGAGCTGCTGGGCCTCGTCGACGTGGTCGACGGGATCATGACCTCGCGCGAGACAGGCCGGGTGACGCGGCACTACATCATGGTCGACTACGCAGCGCGCTGGCTGTCGGGGGAGCCGGTAGCCGGCGATGACGCCGCCGACGCGCGCTTCTTTCCATTCGAGGAAGCCCTGTCGATCGTCGAATGGGACGTCACCCGCAAGGTCATCCAGGACGCGATCAACCGTTTCGGCGCTTGACCGCCGCCGCGTCACCCGCCTTTTGTGACATCAAACAGATGTTCGCGGGGAGTGACGCACCATGGCCTACAAGCCCTTTGACCTGACCGGCAAGGTCGCGCTCGTCACCGGCGGCAACGGCGGCATCGGCCTTGGCATGGCCGAGGCGATGGCCCAGGCCGGCGCCGACATCGTCATCTGGGGATCAAACCGCGACAAGACCCTGGCCGCCGAAGGCAAGCTCACGAGCTACGGCGTCCGGGTCAAGGCCCAGATCGTCGACTGCGCCGACGAGGCCCAGGTGGTCGCGGGCATGGCCGAGGCGGTTACCGCCATGGGCCGGATCGACACCTGCATCGCCAACGCCGGCCGGGGCCGGGGCGCCGCCTCCTTCGCCGAGATGTCCACCGACGTGTGGAACTACAACATGGCCCTGAACCTGGACGGGGTGTTCTGGACCCTGCGCGAGGCGGCCAGGCACATGGTCGACCGGGCCAAGGCAGGCGATCCCGGCGGTTCGCTGGTGGCCATCTCATCCCTGTCGGCCATCGAGGGCGCCGCCCGTAACGAGGCCTACGCCACCACCAAGGGCGCGGTCATTTCCCTGATCAAGTCGGTGGCCGTCGAACACGCCCGCCATGGCGTCCGCGCCAATGTGATCCTGCCCGGCTGGATCGCCACCGACATGACCGCCGGCGCCCAGGGCAGCGACGTGTTCAACAGCAAGGTCATCAGCCGCGTGCCGATGCGACGCTGGGGCGAGCCCGAGGATTTCGGCGGCCTCGCCGTCTACCTGGCGTCCGACGCCTCCCGCTTCCACACCGGCGATTCCTTCGTGATCGACGGCGGCTACGCGATCTTCTGAGGATCACAGCGATGTCCCTGCGCACTCCCCTCTGCGACCTGCTCGGCATCGAGCATCCGATCATGCTGGCGGGCATGGGCGGCGTTTCCTACGCCGAACTGGCCGCGGCCGTCAGCAACGCCGGCGGCTATGGCGTGCTGGGCATGGCCGGCACCAGCCCCGAGTTCATCCGCGAGCAGATGCGCAAGGTCCGGTCCCTGACCGACCGGCCGTTCGGCGTGGACCTGCTGGCGGCCTCGCCGGAGAGCCTGACCGCCGCGGTGGAGATCATCATCGAGGAAGGCGCGTCCTCCTTCATCGCCGGCCTGGGCGTGCCCATGCCGATCATGGAGAAGCTGAAGAAGGCCGGACTGAAGGTCATGGTCGTCTGCGGCGCGGTGAAGCACGCGGTGAAGGCCGAGCAGGCCGGCTGCGACGCGGTCATCTGCCAGGGCGGCGAAGGCGGCGGACACACCGGCCTGGTCGGCACCCTGCCCCTGCTGGCCCAGGCCGTGGAAGCGGTGAAGATCCCCGTGGTCGGCGCCGGCGGCCTCTATGACGGCCGCGGCCTGGCCGCCTGCCTGGCGCTCGGCGCCCAGGGCGTCTGGATGGGCACCCGCTTCATCGCCAGTGTCGAGGCGCACGCGGGCGACCTGTACCGGGAAACCATCCTGCAGGCCTCCGATGAGGACACCATCCGCACCCGCTGCTACAGCGGCAAGCCGATGCGGGTGCAGAAGAACGCCTATGTCGCCGACTGGGAAGGCCGGCCGGCCGACATCCAGCCCTTCCCGATCCAGGCCGGCATCAGCATCCGCAACAACGCCATGGGCGGCATTGGGGGCCAGATCGAGGGCCTCGACCCCGACAAGTCATGCTTCGCCATGGGTCAAAGCGCGGGCGGCGTGCACGATGTCCTGCCAGCGGCCGAGATCGTGGCGCGCCTGATGGCCGAGGCGCACGCCGCCATCGGCCGCCTGTCAGCCCTGAACGCCGCCAGCCCGGCCGTGGCGCGGGTCACCGCGGCCTGACCTCATGACGGTCTACTGTCTGGCCCAGATCTCCATCACTGACCGCGCCGCCTACGACCGCTACCAGGCGCGCTTCATGGAGGTCTTCCAGCGGTTTGGCGGCCGGCTGCTGGCCGCCGACGAGTCGCCGTCGGTCGAGGAAGGCCGCTGGGACCGCGACAAGGTCGTCCTGATGAGCTTCCCGGACGAGGCGGCCTTCCGGGCCTGGGCCGATTCGCCCGCGTATCAGGAGATCGCGAAGGACCGGCGCGCCGGCTCGGACGGCGTGGTCTTGCTGGTCAGGGGCGTGGGCGGCCTCTAGACGCCCTCGACGATCATCACCCGGTACTCGGCGCCGGCCAGCCGGTGCCGCAGGGCCTCCTGGTAGGCCGGGCTGCGGTACCAGGCCTGGGCTTCGGCGAAGCTGGGAAACTGAAGGATGACCGCGCCCTCGACCGGCGGCCCCTCCAGCACCTCATGGCGGCCGTAGTAGGCCACCGGCGTGACCGCGTGGCCGGCGCGCGCCTCGCGCGCCTTCTGGCCGTAGGTGGCGAACTCGGCGGGGTCGATCATCCGGTCGCGGACGAGGATCACATAGGCGGGCTTGGCGGCGTCGGTCATGGCGAATCTCCGGACTTGCGGGCGTTCCACGGTCTAGCCGTCCCCGCCGACGCTGGCGATGTGGCGGAGGTTGATTCAGGTCACGGTCCGGCCGGCGGACCGGCGCTAGGCCTGCGCCACACCCCGCAGGAGCCCGCCGCCATGACCGATACGCCCGCCGACCTCGGCACGATCACCCGGCTCGGCGATCAGGTGCAGGTGACGCTGACCCGCCGCTTCGACCACGCGGTGGCCACGGTGTGGGTCATGCTGACCGACCCGGCCCGGCTTCCGGAATGGCTGGCTCCGGGCGAGATCGAGCTGCACGAGGGCGGCAGGGCGCGCCTGGACTTCGTCGACTCGGGCACGACCATCGACAGCGAGGTCAGCGCCTTCAAGCCGGGCGCCCTGCTGGAATACAGCTGGAGCGAACCGGGCGAGCCCCTGCGGCCCGTGCGCTGGGAGCTCCAGGCCGACGGGCCGGCTGCGACCCGCCTGACCCTGATCCTGACGACGCCGGCCGCCGAGGACGCCGGCCGCGCCGCGGCGGGCTGGGAGGCGCACCTTGAGATGCTCGCGGCGGCCCTCGAGGACGTGCCGATCAAATTCCCCTTCGAGCGGTTCAAGGCGGCCCGCGACGCCTATCGCGCCCTGCTGGCCTGACCCGCTAGCCGGCGAGGAGGATCCACAGCCCGATCCCGGCGAAGGCCGCGGCGGCCGCCCAGCGGATATATCTCATCGGCAGCCGCGTCGCCGCCGCTTCGCCCAGCCAGACGGCCGGCCCGTTGGCCAGCATCATGCCGACTGTCGTGCCGGCGGCGACCAGCAGGATCGCGTGGAAGCGCGCGGCGAGGGCCACGGTCGCGATCTGCGTCTTGTCGCCCATCTCGACGAAGAAGAAGGCGATGGCGGTGGTCAGGAAGACCGATCCGGCCCGGATCGTCGACGGCGCCTCGTCGTCCTCGAACCTATCGGGGATCAGCGCCCAGACGCCGAAGGCGATGAACAGCAGGCCCAACACCCAGTGCACCCACGGCCCGTGCAGGGCATGCCCGGCGACGGACCCCAGCGTCGCGGCCAGGCCGTGGTTGGCCAGGGTGGCGAAGAGGATGCCGGCCAGGATCGGCCATGGCTTGCGGAACCGCGCCGCCAGCACGATGGCCAGCAGCATGGTCTTGTCGCCGATCTCGGCGATGGCCACGAGGCCGGTGGAGACGAGGAAGGCTTCCATGAACGTGTCCTGCGGGACCGGTAAGACAGACCAATGGCGTTCCGCGCTCCGGTCCCGCTCGACCGCACGCGAAAGCCAAAGGTCTCGCCAGGTCCTCTCGGACTGGATGCGCCATGGAGCCAGGCCCCAAGTCTGTTGACGCACCCGCTGCTGAACGCGCAGCCGGCTACTCCCCAGTGACAGCGCGGCAGATACGGTTCTCCGGCCCGATTGGCAAGGCTACAGGCTGCCGTCGGCCTTTGCGGCGGCCGTCAGCTCCTCGCGGAACTTCGGATGGGCGAGGCCGATCAGCGCCTTGGCCCGCCCGGCCGTCGACAGGCCCTTGAGGTCGGCGTGGCCGAATTCGGTGACGACGATGTGGGTGTCGTTGCGCGGCGTGGTCACCGGGCCGTCGAGCCGGGTGGTGATGCGCGAGACCGTCCCGGCCTTGGCCGTCGAATGGCAGGCGATGATCGACCGGCCGCCCCTGGAGGCGTAGGCGCCGCGGACGAAATCCAGCTGGCCGCCGGCCGCGCTGAACTGACGGCCGGCCAGGTGTTCGGAATTGCAGGCGCCCGACAGGTCGACCTGAAGCGTGGCGTTGACCGAAACGACGCGGTCGTTGCGGGCGATTACCGCCGGATCATTGACATAGGCCACTGGGCGGCTCTCGACCGCGGCGTTGTCGTCGATGAAATCGTACAGGGCCTGGTCGCCGAGCGCGAAGGTGAAGATCGTCAGGCCCGGGTCGGTGGTCTTGCGCCCGTTGGTCACCGCCCCCGAGCGCATCAGCGCCACGAGGCCCGGCGACAACAGTTCGGTGTGGACGCCGAGGTCCCGATGCTGGTTCAGGGCCGCGCAGATCGCGTCGGGCAAGGCTCCGATGCCCATCTGCAGGCAGGCCCCATCATCGACAAGGCCGGCGACGATCCTGCCGATCGCCTCGTCCTCCGGCGCGGGCGGCCGGTTGGGGTTCTCGAACAGCGGCAGGTCATGCTCGACGATGCCGTGGACCTCGCTGACGTGGATCATGCCGCCACGCACGCGGGGCATGTGCCGGTTGACCTCGACGATCACCTGGCGCGCCGACCGGGCCACCGCCGAGCCGTAGTCGTTGCTCGTCCCGAGGCTGAAGTAGCCGTGCCGGTCCATCGGCGAGACGGTGGCGACATAGGCGTCGATCGGGGCCGGGTCGGTCATCAGCCGCGGAGCCTGGCTGAAGGCGCCGGGCACGAAGTCGATGGTTCGCCTGCCCTCGGCCGCGCCCTGTTCGAGCAGCGCCCGTTCAATCGGCCCGAGGAAGAAGCAGTGCGGCCGGATGCGATCCATCAGGTCGTAGCGCAGCACCGTCGAGCCGGCGTGCGGGGTGGAGTGGAAATAGAAGAGCTTGACCTCGTCGATCTCGTCAGCCGCGGCCCGGGCGGCGATCGCCGCGAGAATCGCCGGTGGCTCGGCGAGGGCCATGCCCATCGCCACGCGCCAGCCGGACTCGATGCGGTTGGCCGCTTCGGCGGCCGTCAAGCGCCTGGCGGCGTATATTTCCTGCCATGTCATCACGGCGACCTTGCCACGGCGGGGCCTCCGCGACGAGGGGTCGCGGCAGGTGTCTGAAATGGTTGCCGAACCCTTGCGGGAGCGCCGTCGACGGACGGCTTCTCAACATGTTGTTAACGAAAAAGTCGCCCCTGAGGCGTTTCTCCCCGTTGACGAGTCATTAGCCCTCGTGGCCCCATATAGTGGGTTCAGGGGGCGCGTCGCCCACAAGATGTAGCGTCTTCCGGGCGGTGCGTTCGTTCTGGAAGCCGCTGTGGATTACGGGTTTTAGGGTTATGATGGGCGAAGCGGCAAGGCAGATTCCCCTCGGCGAGGCGGCCGGCGACACGGCCTGGGCAGGCGGCGAAAAACCCCAGCTGGCGCTGGTGCGCAAGGTCGAGGTCGACCGTAGCCGGGACGCCCTGCTGACTGATTTCGGCAAGACCACGCTGGAGGACCGCTACCTGCTCGCCGGCGAGTCCTACCAGGACATGTTCGCCCGGGTGGCCACGGCCTTCGCCGATGACGCCGAACACGCCCAGCGGGTCTACGACTACATGAGCCGGCTGTGGTTCATGCCGGCCACGCCGGTGCTGTCGAACGGCGGCGCCGATCGCGGCCTGCCGATCAGCTGCTTCCTCAACGCTGTCGGCGACAGCCTCGACGGCATCGTCGGCACCTGGAACGAAAACGTCTGGCTGGCCGCCAATGGCGGCGGCATCGGCACCTACTGGGGCGGCGTCCGCTCGATCGGCGAGAAGGTCAAGGGCGCCGGCCAGACCAGCGGCATCATCCCCTTCATCCGGGTGATGGACAGCCTGACACTGGCCATCAGCCAGGGCAGCCTGCGCCGCGGCTCGGCGGCGGTCTACCTCGACATCCACCATCCCGAGATCGACGAGTTCCTCGAGATCCGCAAGCCGTCGGGCGACTTCAACCGCAAGTCCCTCAACCTGCACCACGGCATCTCGATCACCGACGAGTTCATGCACGCGGTCCGTGACGGCACGAAGTTCGGACTGCGCTCGCCCAAGACCGGCGAAGTGCTGCGCGAGGTCGACGCCCGCGCCCTGTGGCAGAAGGTGCTTGAGCTGCGGCTCCAGACCGGCGAGCCCTACCTGATCTTCGCCGACCATGTGAACAGGGCGATGCCCAGGCACCAGCGCGAGCTGGGCCTGCAGGTGCGCCAGTCCAACCTGTGCAGCGAGATCATGCTGCACACCGGCAAGGATCATCTGGGCGCCGAGCGCACGGCGGTCTGCTGCCTCTCGAGCGTCAACGCCGAGACCTTCCTCGAATGGCGCGACGAGCCGCGCTTCATCGAGGACGTGATGCGCTTCCTCGACAATGTGCTGGAAGACTTCATCAAGCGCGCGCCGCAGGATGCGAAGCACGCCATCTACGCCGCCCAGCGCGAGCGGTCGGTCGGCCTGGGCCTGATGGGTTTCCACAGCTTCCTGCAGGCTCAGAACGTGCCGTTCGAGAGCGCCCTGGCCAAGTCGTGGAACATGCGGCTGTTCAAGCATCTGCGCCGCGAGGCCGACAAGGCGAGCGTCAAGCTGGCCGAGGAGAAGGGCCCCTGCCCCGACGCGGCAGAGCGTGGCGTGATGGAGCGCTTCAGTCACAAGCTGGCCATCGCCCCGACCGCCAGCATCAGCATCATCTGTGGCGGCACCAGCGCCGGCATCGAACCGATCCCGGCCAACATCTACACGCACAAGACGCTGTCGGGCAGCTTCGCGGTGCGCAATCCCTACCTCGAGCGCCTGCTCGAGACCAAGGGCGCCAACACCCCGGCGGTGTGGGACAGCATCCTGGCCAACGAGGGGTCGGTGCAGCACCTCGATTGCCTGAGCCAGGACGACAAGGACGTCTACAAGACCGCCTTCGAGATCGACCAGCGTTGGGTCATCGAACTGGCCGCCGACCGCACGCCGGACATCTGCCAGAGCCAGTCGGTCAACGTCTTCCTGCCGGGCGACGTCGACAAGTGGGACCTGCACATGCTGCACTGGCAGGCGTGGGAGCGGGGCATGAAGAGCCTCTACTACCTGCGCTCCAAGTCGGTGCAGCGCGCCAGCCACGCCGGCGCCGAGACGCTCGACACCTACAGCTTCGAAGCTGGCGAAAAGACCGACTACGACGAGTGCCTGGCCTGCCAGTAGGCTGATCCGGCACGGGGGGGCAGACGCCGGCGCGATCGGATCGCGCCGGCGTTTCGCATCCTAGCCCGTATCGCCCTTGCCACTTTCGACCCGTGCCCGCTCCAGCTCGGCGCCTTCGGGGCCGTCGAGGGCCTGTTCGGCTTCGCGGGCCTTCTGCTTGACCGGACCGGTCTCGACGAAGGCCCGCTCGGCGTCGTCAAAGCGTTTGGCGGCCTCATAGTCGCCCTCGCCCTGGATATTGCTCTTGTCGGGCATGCTCGCCTCCGTGGAATGCCTGGAGGGGTAATCCGCGAGCCCGGCGGCGGTTCATTTCCGGGCGAGAATTTGCCGCGACCGGGGACAGGGCCATGCTGTAGACTGCGCCATCACCGCCGGCAGACCCTCGCCCGGCGTCGTGCCGGGCCCGGGGCGCCACCATCCCGGAGCGCGTCATGGCCAAGGGTCAGAAGAAGTCCAACAAGGAAGTCCGCAAGCCCAAGGCGGACAAGAAGCCCGCCGCCGCGCCGACCAGCCGGTTCATCGAGGTCGCCGGAAAGAAGTAGGATCAGGGACATGCACTTCAGTGCGTGTCCCTCGCCCCTTCGGCAAGCGGCAGGGGACACCTACCCAAGGGGGTACATGTCCCCGCGCTAACTCAGGTCCCGCGCCAGTTCCGCTCGCGTCGCCGGGCTGAGCATGGCCAGATGGGCGTAGTGCTCGTGGTCGCAGCCGATGGCGATGGTCACGGTCGGGTCGCGGAACACGGCCTTCATCGCCTCGTCGAGCGGGAAGCGCAGGAAATGCACCGACGAGGTCTTGCCGTCCTCGCGCGTGCGCTCGATGTCATCGTCGTCAGGCACGCCCCCGGCGCGGAGGTCGGCGCCGAACTGCAGGAAGAACCGCGCCTCGACCCCGCCCAGCCTGGCCAGGGCGGCGGCGCGGCGGATCGGCTCGTCGATCTCGAACATCACCGTCGCGACCAGCTCGCTACCTTGCGGGATCAGCGGATTGTAGGCGGCCAGCTCGTCGGGCACCTGGGCCGGACCGCCCTTCTCCGTGAGCAGCATCTCCTGCACCTGGAACAGCATGGTGTCGTAGTTCTCGAAGATCACCGTGCAATAGGGGCCCAGGGCCACGCGCCGCAGCCGCTTGACCGGCAGCAGGGCGGCGCGCCGCTCGGCCCGCTGGCGGGCGTAGTCGGCGTCGGGGATAAGGTCGGCGGCGGTGATGCGGTGCTCGGAGGCGGGCATGGGTCGGAACTCAATTCTGGAAGGCGAGACCGTAGGCCTTGGCCAGCACCTCGATCGGGTGGCCGGTGTGGACCTGGGCTCCGCCGGTCTCGGCGGCGACCATCTGGCCAAGATGGGTGCAGGCCAGCGGGCAGTCGGAACAGATCTCTTCGGTCTTCTTCTGGGCCACCTGCCGGGCCGCCGGCCGGCCGACCTTGACGGCCGCCGGACGGGTGGCCTTCATCACCCCGAAGGTGCCGCCGTGGCCGCTGCAGCGTTCGACCAGCTCGATGCGGGTGTCGGGGATCAGCCGCAGCATCTGGGCCGACTGGGCGCCCATGTTCTGGGCCCGGGCGTGGCAGGCGTGGTGCACGGTGACGCCGCCCGGCACGGGGCTCAGGCCCGGCGCCAGGCCGAACGCCTTGCTCAGGCCCACGACGTATTGCGAGATGTCCTTCGTCGCCCGCGCCAGGGCCTGGACCGCGGCGCTTTCCGGCAGCATCAACGGCCACTCGAACTTCATCATCAGGCCGCAGGAGGCGGTCAGGGCGATCACCTCATAGCCCTGGGCGATGTAGGGCGCGAAGGCTGCCGCCGTGCGCTCGGCGCGGCCCGCGACATCAGACAGGTCGCCGGCCTCGAGCTGGGGCATGCCGCAGCATTCAGGGTAGCAGAAGGCCGTCTCGACCCCCTGTTTGGCCAGCACGGCGGCGGCGGCCTCGGCCGTGGCCGGGTCATTGTAGTTGCTGAAACAGGTGGCGTAGATCACCGCCTTGCGCTGGCCGTAGGCCGGACCGGCGGGATCGGCGGCGGGCATGGTCTTCAGCCGGTCCTTCGCGGTCCTTGAATGGAATTTCGGAAGCTCGGCCTCGCGGTCGATGCCGGCTATGGCCTCGAGCAGGCCGCGAAGGGGTGTGTTCTCGCGCGCCGTGGCCCAGTTGGCCAGGCCCGCCACAGGCCTGGCGAGCTTGCCGTTGCGGTCCGTTTCGCCGAGCTGCTCGCGCACGAATTCGCCACCCGACGCCCGCCGTTTCGCGGCCCGGTAGCGCAGGATCAGGTGCGGGAAGTCGAGGTCGAACTCATGCGGCGGCACGTACGGACATTTGGTCAGGAAACACATGTCGCAGAGGGTGCAGGCCTCGGCCACCTCGGCGTATTTCTCCTTCGGCACGCCGTCGAGCTCGCCGGTCGGTCCCTCGTCGATCATGTCGAACAGCCTGGGGAAGCTGTCGCACAGATTGAAGCACCGCCGGCAGCCGTGACAGATGTCGAAGACCCGCTCCATCTCCTTCTCGACGGCCGCCAGGTCGTAATAGCTGTCGTCCCGCCAGGCGATCGGATGCCGCATCGGCGCGTCGAGGCTGCCTTCGGCCCTGGCGGCCGCGGGCGGAAGGGCGGTGGGTTCGTCGGTCATGGGCGCCTCTGGAAAGGGAGTAGGAACTAGGGAGTAGGGAGTAGTTCGACCTGCGCGCACCGCCACGGCCGCGTCATCGCCTGGCTACTCCCTACTCCCTATGCGCTACGCCCTAGTCCAGCGTATCCAGCGCGCGCTGGAACCGGCCGGCGTGGGACTTCTCGGCCTTGGCCAGGGTCTCGAACCAGTCGGCGATCTCGTCGAAGCCTTCCTCGCGCGCGGTGCGGGCCATGCCCGGATACATGTCGGTGTACTCATGGGTCTCGCCGGCGATGGCGGCCTTGAGGTTGTCGCCCGTGCCGCCGATCGGCAGGCCGGTGGCCGGGTCGCCGACAGCCTCCATGAACTCGAGGTGGCCGTGGGCGTGACCGGTCTCGCCCTCGGCGGTCGAGCGGAACACCGCGGCCACGTCGTTGTAGCCCTCCACGTCGGCCTTCTGTGCGAAATAGAGGTAGCGGCGGTTCGCCTGGCTCTCGCCGGCGAAAGCGGCCTTCAGGTTTTCGAGGGTCTTGCTGGTGGCGAGGGCCATGGTCGTTGAGTCTCCGATAACGGGATCGGGTCGGGGGTCCGCGACGGCGCCGCGGACCCCCGACCGCTGGCGGCCGTCAGCCTAGTCCCGCGCGGCGGGAGTCGGACAATCAATTGTTTCTTGCGACAGGATAGAGGCGGACTATGCGGCGCCTGGGCCGTCAGGGTCGGCCGGTTGACAGCCCCGGTCCGGCCGGGGCGCAGATTTCGCGCAGGCAACCTCGCAGCCAGCGGTGCGCCGGATCGCTGTCCATCCTGGGATGCCAGAGCATCGACACCGCGAAATCCAGCGTGGGGGCCGGCAGGGCGAACGTGTGCAGTCCGTCGCGCAGGTTCGCCGTATGCCGGTCCGGAACCGTCGCCACCAGGTCCGAGAGACGCGCGAGCGACAGCGCGGCCGAGAAGCCGCTGACAATCGTCGCGGCGACCCGGCGCTTCAGGGCGGGCGGCAGAAAGCGCTGATCCACGGCGTCGTCGTCGAAGCCGCTCCGGGAAACCACGACATGGCGCTCGGCCAGGTAACGGGCGGTCGTGACGGCGCCGCGGCCGAGCGGGTGCTCCGCCCTCACGACTCCGATCAGGCGGTCCCGGAACAGGGCCTGGGTGCGCACCTCCGGGCCGAGCGAGCTTTCGACCACGCCGGTCTCCAGATCGACCCGGCCATCGCGAAGCGGGCCGCTGTCCTTGTCCGGCTTCTGCAGAAAATGGAGCCGCACCCCCGGCGCGTCCTCGCCGACCCTGGCGATCAGGCCCGGACCGAAACTCTCCACGAAACCGTCGCTGGTGCGCAGGGTGAAGGTTCGCGTCAGCCTGGCCAGATCGATCGTCTGCTCCGGACGCAGCACGGCGTCCACGTCCTGCAGCAGCTGGTGGGCCTGCTCGCGCAAGGCGAGGGCGCGCGGCGTCGGCACAAGACCCCGCCCTGCCCGCACCAGCAGCGGATCGCCGATCGTCTCGCGCAACCGCGCCAGCGCGCGGCTCATCGCCGAAGGACTGAGGCGCAGGCGTCTGGCCGCCCGCGCAACGCTCCCCTCCGTGAGAAGGGCATCAAGGGTGACGAGCAGATTCAGGTCCGGGCGGGTCATGGGGCGTATCGCGGGCTCCCTGGTTACATAGCGTTTGATGCAGCAATATAGTGCAAATGCTGCGCGTTCCGCCATCTAATCGGTCGACCTACGCTTCGTGCCTTGACGCAGAAGGAAGGCGCAGACGATGGAAAACACATCACTCGACACGTTTGTCGCGGCCGTCAGGTCCGCCTGGGGTCCGCTCACCAGTGAGCTGGTCACCGGGTGCAGCCGGGCGTTGGAGGCCGCCCTCAAGGCGCCGCCCGCGGAACCCTGGCTGGCGGCGCTGCACCGGGACCGGCCGGCCAATGCCGAACTGCACCGCGACCCGGCGCTCGGTTTCGTGCTTCTGGCCCACACCGAACAGGCCGGCCTCTATCGGCCGCCCCACGATCACGGGCGGAGCTGGGTGGTCTACGCGATCCAGCAGGGCGAGATCGAAATGGGCTCCTATGTCCGGATCGAGAACCCGGACGGCGAGATCCGGCTGGTCGAGCGTGACAGGACTGTGCTGCGGGCCGGACAGGTCAAGGCGTACCTGCCTGGCGACATCCACGACACCCGCTGCCTGAGCCCCTCGGCCCTGCTCTTTCGCTTCACCGAACGCGATCTGAAGGTCGAGGACCTGCAGGAGCACCGGGTGACGCGATATGTGCGGATGGAGGGCGGCTGGTCTCCAGGACGGCCGCGGTGAGCGGGGCGGCCGGCGCGATGAGCGCCCGGAGCGGCAAGGCGGACGGCGGCCTGGCGTGGCCCCGCCGCGCGGTCGCCACTGCGGCGGTGCTGACATCCATGGCCCTTGTGGTGCTGGACGCCTCCGTCGCGAATATCGCCCTGCCGACTATCGCACGGTCGCTGCGGGTCGCGCCGCCCACGGCGGTCCTGGTCATGACGGCCTACCAGACGGCCCTGGTGATCGCCCTGTTGCCGTGCGGGGCGCTCGGCGAGCGGTATGGCTACCGGAGGATGTTCACCTGGGGCGTGACGATCTTCACCCTGGCCTCGGCGCTGTGCGCCCTGGCGCCGTCCCTTCCCTGGTTGGTCGCCGCGCGATTTCTTCAAGGCCTGGGCGGCGCGGGGGTCATGGCGCTGGGAGTCGCGCTTCTACGCTTTTCCGTTCCTCGCGGGCGGCTCGGCTCGGCGATCGGCTGGAACGCCATGACCGTGGCCCTGTCCTCGGCGGCCGGGCCAACCATCGGGGCCCTGGTCCTGACAGGCGCAGACTGGCCCTGGCTGTTCGCCCTGAACCTTCCATTGGGCGTCGTGGTCCTGTTCGCCTCCCGCGCCCTGCCGCCGGTGATCGGCCGACCGCAGGCGATCGATCTGGGCAGCGTCCTGCTCAACGCCCTCCTGTTCGCATCGCTGGTCGTCGGCGCCGAACTCCTGCCGGACCGCCCGGCGTTGGCTGTCGGGCTCTTCGCTGTGGCCGCGCTGGGCCTGGCGGCGCTTGTCCAGCGGGAGAGTCCCAAGGCGACGCCGCTCTTTCCGCTCGACCTGCTGCGCTCAGGCGCGTTCAGGGTCTCGGTGATCGCCTCGGTCTGCTGCTTCGCCGGCCAGTCCGCGGGCCTGCTGGCGCTGCCCTTCCAACTTCAGGCTGGCCTCGGCCAGACGCCGCTGACGACCGGCCTCTACATGACCGTCTGGCCGCTGGCCGTCGCCGGGACGGCGATCGTGGTCAGTCGTCTTGCAGACCGGGCTTCGATGGTCTGGCTCTGCGCCGCGGGCGGCGCCGGCCTGGCGGCGGGCCTGCTCGCCCTGGCGCTCTGGCCGCTGGAGAACGACCTTCGCCCCCTCATTCCGATGACGGCGCTCTGCGGGGTGGGGTTCGGACTGTTTCAGGCGGCGAACAACCGGAACCTGTTTCTGTCAGCCCCGCCCGAACGGAGCGGCGCGGCCGGCGGCATGCAGGGGACGGCCCGATTGACCGGCCAGACGGCCGGGGCCGTTCTGGTCACCTTGCTCTTCGCGACGACCTCGGTCGAGGCCACGCCGACGATCGCCTTCGGCATTGGCGCCGCCCTGGCCCTGGCGGCGGGACTTGTGAGTCTTCACCACGTCCGGGTCCATTGAACCGCCGGCGCCGATCAGGCGGTCGTCGGCCGGCCGAAGCGCTGCCGATACTCTCCAGGCGTCGCCCCCAGACGCTTCTGGAACGCCCGGTGGAGCGCGTCGAGACTGCCGAAGCCGGCCCGCTCGGCGACGCGAGCGAGCGGCCAGTCCGACGACTCCAGCAAGGCCTTGGCGCGATTGAGGCGCGCCGCTTCGACGAAAGCGGCCGGCGTGGCTCCTGTCTCGCGGTGAAAGACGCGCGAGAAGGTCCTTTCGGTCATCCCGGCCCGCGCCGCGAGGCTGGGCAGGCTCAGGTCTCCGACCGGGTCGGCCGTGATGTCGACGACCAGTCGCCGCAGTCTGGGGCTGGCGGCGGCCTGGACATTGAGGCCGGCGCTGTACTGGGTCTGCCCGCCGGGACGGCGCATGAACAGCACCAGGTTGCGGGCGACGGCCAGGGCGATGTCCGGCCCGCAGTCGGCCTCGACCAGGGCCAGGCACAGGTCGATGCCCGCCGTGACCCCGGCCGAGGTGAAGAACGGCGGGTCGGCGACGAAGATGGCGTCGGCGTCGACCTCGATCTCGGGATGGCGCGCCTGAAGCACGTCGCACACGCCCCAGTGGGTGGTCGCCCGGCGGCCGTCGAGCAGGCCCGTGGCGGCCAGCACCAGCGCGCCGGAACAGACGCTGCCGACCCGGCGGGTCGTGGCGCGGCGAGCAACCAGCCAGTCAAGCAGCGGCCCGTTCTCCTGCCCGCGCAGACCCGCCTCCGATCCCCCTGCGACCAGGATGGTGTCCAGATCCTCCGGCAGGTCGGCCAGGGCCGTCGCGCCGGCGAGGATGAGGCCGGAATTGCAGCGGATGTCCCCGCCCTCGAACGAGGCGAGGATCGGCCGGTAGCGGTCGCCGCCGCCATAGTTGTTGGCCATGGAAAACACTTCCAGTGGACCGACGAGGTCGAGCGACTGGGCGCCGGCGTAGCCGACGAGGGCGATGTTGCGGGGGCGGGTGTCAACGAGGGTCATTGGCGTAATTTGCGATATCTGTGACATTTACGCCAGCGCCATTTTTCACGAAGGTCCTCTCATCGCCGGATCCCCCGGCCGACCTGGAGACGAGACCATGACCGACCAATGCCCCTGCGACCCCTGCACCTGCCCGTCGTGTGACTGCGGGCCGTCCTGCAACTGCGGTTCCGCCTGCGCCTGCGCCGCCCCCTGCGCCGCGGCCGGGCCGACCGCCTGACGTCTGACCCACCCCCTGGACCCGCCGCGCGGTTCCGGGGGGCCTCATGCCCCTGGAGAGACTTCGCCATGCGCGCTCCCCTGCTGATCATCGCCAGCTTCCTGGCCCTTCCCCTCGTGGCCGCCGAGGCCGCGGAACGACTGGCCGGCGACACGCCGGTCGTCGCCCTGGGCCGCGGCGCCGGCGACCGTCTGACCCTGCCGGCGCCCAAGCCTGGCCGGGTCCGGCCGCTGGTCGTCGTCGTCGGTGAGAACCAGGGAGCCGAGGTGACCGACTTCATCATCCCCTACGGCGTGCTGAAGGACTCCGGGGTCGCCGATGTCCGCAGCCTGTCAACCGGGGAGGGCCCCGTCCGGCTGCGCATGGCGCTGACGATTCGCGCGGACCAGACGCTGGCGCAGTTCGACCAGGCCGAGCCGGCCGGGGCCGACATCGTCATCGTTCCGGCGCAGGTCGAGCCGCGGGACAGGCGTCTCACGGTCTGGGTGAAGCGCCAGGCCGACCGGGGCGCGACCATCGTCGCCATCTGCGAGGGCGCGCGAGTGGTCGCCAACGCCGGGCTGTTTCATGGGCGCCACGCGACAACCCACTGGCACGCGCTGAAGGCGCTGGAGAAGGCCTATCCGGCCACGACCTGGGTGCGCGACCGTCGCTACGTCCAGGACGGACCCGTCATTTCCACAACGGGGGTGACCGCCTCGATCCCCGTGTCGCTGGCGCTGGTCGAGGCGATCGGCGGCTCGGCGGCGGCCCGGGCCACGGCCCGGCGCCTGGGCGTCGAGGACTGGAGCGCGGTCCACAGGACGGCGGACTTCCACCTGTCCAGGACCGACTACGCCCGTGCGATCGCCGCACTTGCGGCGGTCTGGTCGCACGAGACGGTCGAGGCGCCCGTCGCGGAGGGCTTCGACGAGGTGGCCCTGGCCCTGCGGACGGACGTGTGGGGCCGCAGCTTCCGCGCGCGGGTGGTGACCACCCGGGCCGGTCGGAGTCCCGTGCGATCGCGCCATAGTCTGACGCTGCTCCCCGACGCCGAACCGGAAGCGGGCCGCTTTCAGATCCCCGGCGGCGCCGGCCCCGCCGCGTCGCAACTCGACCAGGCTCTGGCGGCCATGG
>DAORNX010000004.1:6293-21451 GCA_035441225.1 Caulobacter sp. | reverse complement strand
CGAGGCCAAGGCCGGCGCCGAGATCACCGACCTGGCGACCCGCCTGGCGATCGAGGCCGCGCGCTACGACAAGGTCGCGGTCGACCCGGTGACCCGCCGCAAGCTCGACATCCTCAAGCGCGCCCTGGTGGCGCCGGCGCCCCAGCGGCCCGGCGCGGCGGACGAGATGGCGACCATCGCCTCACGGCTGGACTCGACCTACTCGACCGGCAAATTCACCTACAACGGCAAGACCCTGACCCTGAACGACGCCGAGGACATCCTCGCCTCGAGCACCGATCCGGCCGAGCTGAAGGCGGTCTGGGAAGGCTGGCATTCGATCTCGACGGTCATGCGTCCCGACTACGCCCGGCTCGTGGCGCTCTCCAACGAGGGGTCGGTGGCGCTCGGCTACAAGGACACCGGCGCCCTGTGGCGGTCCGGCTACGACATGGATCCGGACGCCTTCGCCGCCGAGACCGACCGGCTGTGGAAGCAGCTGGAGCCGTTCTACCGCAATCTGCACTGCTATGTGCGAGCCCGGCTGAACGAGAAATACGGCGATGCGGTCCAGCCGCGCACCGGCCCGATCCGCGCCGACCTGCTGGGCAATATGTGGGCCCAGCAGTGGGGCAACATCTATCCGATCGTCGCGCCCAAGAGCACCACGCCGTCCTACAGCCTCGACGAGCTGCTGGTGAACGCGGGGTATGATCCGGTGAAAATGGTCAAGACCGGCGAGGCCTTCTACGTCTCGATGGGTCTGGCCCCGCTGCCGGAGACCTTCTGGACCCGCTCGCAGATCACCCGGCCGCGCGACCGCGAGGTGGTCTGCCACGCCTCGGCCTGGGACCTCGACGACGCCGACGACATCCGCATCAAGATGTGCACCAAGGTCAACGCGGAGGACTTCTATACCGTCCACCACGAGCTGGGGCACAACTTCTACCAGCGGGCCTACAAGAACCAGCCCTACATCTTCAAGGGCGGGGCAAACGACGGCTTCCACGAGGCGATCGGCGACTTCGTCGGCCTGTCGGCCCTGACGCCGACCTATCTGCAGCAGATCGGCCTGCTCAAGGACGTGCCGGGCGAGGAGGGCGACATCCCCTTCCTGCTGAAGATGGCCCTCGACAAGATCGCCTTCATGCCTTTCGGCCTGCTGGTCGACCGCTGGCGCTGGGAGGTCTTCTCCGGCCAGCTGACGCCCGACCAGTACAACGCCGGCTGGTGGAAGCTGCGCACCCAGTACCAGGGCATCGTCCCGCCGGGGCCGCGCCCGGCCGACGCCTTCGATCCGGGGGCCAAGTATCACGTGCCGGGCAACGTGCCCTACACGCGCTACTTCCTGGCCCACGTCTACCAGTTCCAGTTCCAGCGCGCGGCCTGCCGGCAGGCCGGCTGGACCGGACCGCTGCATCGCTGCTCGATCTATGGCAACAAGGCGGTCGGGGCGAAGTTCAACACCATGCTCGAGATGGGCGCCTCGCGCCCCTGGCCGGAGGCGATGGCGGCCTTTACCGGCGAGACCCAGGGCGACGCCTCGGCGGTGGCCGACTACTTCAAGCCGCTGAACATCTGGCTGACCAAGCAGAACAAGGGCGAGCACTGCGGCTGGTAGGTCGCGGTCCGACCGGACGGAACGGGGGAGGCGGAGCGATCCGCCTCCCCCTTTTCTATTCGGCCGCCGCCAGCGCCGCCGCCCGGCGGGGCGCCGTCACCGCCGCGAAGCGCGCGTGGTACTGCGGGTGCTCGGTGCCCATCCAGCGGTCCCACCAGGTGAAGTAGAGGCCGTAGTTCCAGCCGGCCTGGGCGTGGTGCAGGTCGTGATGGGTGACCGTGGTCATCCAGTCCAGCAGCGGCCGGCCCCGGCGGTTGGCCGGGAACAGCTCGTAGCCGGAGTGACCGATCACGTTGCGGGCGATCTGGTGGATCAGGAAGGCGGTGAAGCCGATCCAGGACGCCGGGAAGACCAGTTCCCAGATCACCGTGAAGCTGGCCATCACCGCGGCCTCCGCCAGGTCGAAACTGTAGGCCGTGAACGGCGTGGGATTGTGCGAGCGATGATGCCTGCGGTGGAAGCGCCGGAACAGGCGAGGGTCGTGCATGATCCGGTGGGCCCAGTAGAAATAGGCGTCGTGGGCGATCACCGTGACGGCGAACGAGACCACGATCCACACCGGACCGGCATGTTCGCGCAGCTCGTCGCCCCACAGCAGCCCGGCCTTCCACATCAGCACGCTGAGCAGGGAGACGGTCGAGAACACCGCCACCGAGCGGACCGAGCAGAGGAACTCGACGACCAGCTGGCGCGCGGGCGGGCTGTCGGGGCGAATCTTGCGATGGCGCAGCAGCGGCGCGCAGATCACGCACAGCACCAGCCAGGTCAGGGGCGCGGCGACGATGTAGCGGACCATGTCGTTCTGGAAGCCCGCCAGCCAGTGGCGGCCGAGGTCCAGTAGCTGAATTCCCGTCTGGGTCATGAAGTCACTCCGGAAGGTCGATGACTCCACGGTGACAGCCGCCGGGCCTGGCCGCTTCCCCAGGTCTTCCGGGGCTGGCGGATTCCGGAATCAGCCGGTCTTTTCCGGATTCGGCGAGGCGGCCAGGGCCCTGAGCCGCCAGGCGGACGGCGTCAGGCCGGTGGCGTCCTTGAACGCCCGGTTGAACGGCCCCAGGGAACCGTAGCCGAGCTCGAAGGCCAGGGCGGAGATCGAGGCGCGGGCGTTGTCCGGCGCGGCCAGGGCCGCCTTCGCCGCGTCGATGCGGCGGGCATTGAGAAAGTCGGCGAAGTTGCGATGGCCGAGCCCGCCGTTGATCAGCCGACGCAGCCGGTGCTCGGGAACGCCCAGTTCGGACGCCAGCTGGCCGATGGTCAGGCCCTCGCGCCGCCACAGGTCGGTATCGGCCATGATCGTCTGCAGCCGGGCGAGGTCGGGGCGGTCCTGCGGGGCCACGGCCTCGGCCGCGGCGGCGGGGCGACGAACCGCCGACTCGAACAGGTCGGGCCGGCCCTGCAGCAGGGTCGCCGCGCCGGCCAGCGTCATGATCGCGAGACTTAGCGCCTGGACCAGTGATCCCCATCCCAGATGAAAGCCGAGGGTGCCGGCGATCTCGAAGCCGGAGAGGAAGATGCAGTAGACCGCGACCGCGACCATGAACGGGCCGCGCAGGGATCGCCGCGCCTCGACCAGGTCGCCACCCCAGCTGAGCCAAATGATCCGCACGACGTGCGACACCAGCACGACCTGCAACAGGTTATGGACAATCCATGCGCCATCGGACGCCGGCCGGGGCAGCACCGCGCCGACGGTCGCGACCGCCGTCATGATCCCGACGGGGGCCAGCCGCTCCAGGGTGACGCCGCGGTCCTCGAACAGCGTCACGGCGAACAGCCAGAACCAGGCGGTCGCCGTGACGGACAGCAGCCAGATCGGCCCTCCCAGAAGATGCAGGGCGCGCGTTTCCGCGCCGCCCGAATGGACGCCGAAGGCCGCGACCGAGAGGCAGAAGACGGCCCCGACCCAGCGCGCGGGTCCGGCATGGGTGCTGCGCAGGAGGCCGATCCCGGTGGTCAGGACCGCGCCGACGGCCAGGCCTCGCAGCAGGAGTTGCAGAGTGTCCATCGCGCCCTGTTCTCACGCCGGGTGGGGCAGACTCCCACGGGATTCCGACGCCGTCGATAGGCCGACATGGTTTCCCGACTTTGACCTTGTCTTGTGGCCCATGCGTTTACCGCGCCCGCGCCAGGATCGCCCGTTGTTCGCAACTCTGTCGGGGCAGGGCGATGAAGACGGGATTCCTGAGTCCGGAGCGGCTGGGCCGGCTGCTGAGCGCCTGGCGGCGCGAGGACGGCGCGGTGGCCGTGCAGTTCGCCATGGTCCTGCTGCCGATGGCGGTGATGGTCTTCGGGGCGCTCGACGTCAGCCGCGGCTCGGCCGCGAAGATGCGACTGCAGGACGCGCTCGATGCGGCGACCCTGGCCGCCGCGCGGTCCCCCGCCACCACCGACGCCGAACTTCAGGCGGTCGGCGAGGCCGTCCTGGCCGCGGATCTGACCGCGACGGAGGCGGTGCTGCGGTCATCCAGCTTCCGCCTCGACGGGTCGAAGGTGGTGGCCACGGCCCGGGCGTCGATGACCACGGTGGTGGCCAACCTCTGGCGCGACGGCGACATGACCATCGGCGCGGAGTCGGAGGTCACCCGGGCGTCCAACAACATCGAGGTGGCGCTGGCGCTGGACGTCACCGGTTCGATGAGCGGACAGAAGATCGCCGACCTCAAGGCGGCGGCCAAGGATCTCGTCGATCTGGTCGTGCAGGACCAGCAGAGCCCCTACTACACCAAGCTGGCGCTGGCGCCCTACTCGGCCGCCGTCAACGTCGGAACCTACGCCGACAGCGTCCGGGGCGCCTACACGGCGGGAACCTGCACCACGCCCGGCTGCGCCAGCTACAAGTTCACCAACGCCTCGGGCGGGACCAGGACGTTCAACATCAGCACCTGCGTCACCGAACGGACCGGGACCAACGCCTTCACCGACGCCGCGCCGTCGTCGACCTTCCTGGGGCGCAACTACCCGGCCAGCGGCAATCCCTGCCTGGCCAGCACCATCATGCCGCTGTCGACCGACAAGTCGGCGCTGAAGAGCCGCATCGACGGCCTGGCCGCGGCCGGATCGACGGCGGGCCACCTGGGTCTGGCCTGGGGCTGGTACCTGGTCTCGCCCAACTTCGCCTCGCTGTGGCCGACCGCCAGCCAGCCGGCCGCCTATGGCGCCGACAAGCTGCTCAAGGTGGTCGTGCTGATGACCGACGGGGCCTTCAACACCACCTACTGCAACGGCGTCATCAGCCGGGATTCCGGCTCGGGCAGCGGCTCGTCCTCGGACCATGTCAACTGCAACGCGCCCAACGGCGGGGCCTTCAGCCAGGCCCAGACCCTGTGCGCCAACATGAAGGCCGCCGGAGTGATCATCTACACGGTGGGCTTCGACGTGGCCTCCGACGCGGCCGCCCAGAGCATCGTCCAGCAGTGCGCCACGGACGCCGAGCATGTCTACCTGCCGTCGACCGGCGCGGCGCTGAAGGACGCCTTCCACGCCATCGGCGAGGATATCTCCCGGCTGCGCATCTCGCGATAGGCGGCGCGGTAAAGCCGGATTCACCACCTGTGTTGGCGGTTTCCTTACCCTGTGGCGCGAAGATGACCCGTCGATGGGGATGAAAATCCATGCAACGCGCCTTCAAAGTGCTCGCCTCGGGGCTCACTGAGCCCGCTGTCCGTTTCCTGCGCCGCTTCCGCAGCGAGCGCGGCGCGGTGGCCATCTGGTTCGCCGTGCTGGCGTTGCCGACGGCGGTGCTCGGCTTCGGCCTGATCGATGTCAGCCGGGCCAGCGTTGAAAAGCGGCACCTGCAGGACGCCCTCGACGCGGCGACCCTGATGGCGGCGCGCTCTTCGGCCAATACGGACGAGACGATCCAGCCGATCGGCGCCGCCGCCCTGGCGGCCCAGCTCAGCGGCGTCAGCGACGCCACCCTGTCCAGCTCAAGCTTCAAGGTCGTCGGTACGAAGGTGGTCGGCACGGCGACGGCCAAGGTGACGCCCGTGATCGCCAACCTGTGGCTGCAGGGGGACATGACCATCGGGGCCGAGGCCGAGGTGGTGCGCGCCTCGACCAATCTCGAAGTCGCCCTGGTGCTCGACATCACCGGCTCGATGGCCGGCCAGAAGATCCGTGACGTGCGGTCGGCCGCCAAGGACCTGGTCGACATGGTCGTGCAGGATGTCCAGACGCCCTACTATTCGAAGGTCGCGCTGGTGCCCTATTCGGCCGCCGTGAATCTCGGCGGTTACGCCTCGGGCGCGCGCGGCGCCATCCGGGGTCCCTGGACCATCACCGACGCCTCCTGGACGACGGGTTCGTCGCGGTCGATTTCCGGCGTCACCAAGGCCAACCCCGCGGTGGTGACGTCCAACGGCCACGGCTTCAGCAACGGCGACGTCGTCTGGATCACCGGCGTCAAGGGCATGACCGAGCTCAACGACCGCGCCTTCGTGGTCGCCAACCGCACGACCAATTCCTTCCAGCTGCAGGGCGTGAAGAGCTCTAGCTACAGCAAGTACAAGTCGGGCGGGACGATCCGCAAATGCAGGGTGTCGGACTGTTCGATCGTCGTCACGGCGGCGGGTCACGACCTCACCGACGGCGAGGATGTCTACATCTCCGGCGTCTCCGGCATGACCGAGCTGAATGACCAGACCTTCACCGTCGCCAACAGCACGGGAAGCACCTTCTCGCTGTCGGGCGTGAACGGGGCCGACTACGGAACCTACACCTCGGGCGGCAAGGCCGACTGCACCGCCCCCGGCTGCCGATATTACGCCTTCACCTCGGCCGCGGGGCAGCCGAAGATGTTCGAGGTCAGCACCTGCGTGACCGAGCGCACGGGCCTCGCCGCCTATACCGACGTGTCGCCGGGCGGCGCGCCGGTGGGCCGCAACTACCCGAGCTCCAACAATCCCTGCCCCGACAGCGTCCTGACGCCCCTGTCGACCGACAAGACCATGCTCAAGGCGCAGATCGACAGCTATGACGACGGCGGTTCGACGGCCGGCCAGATCGGCCTGGCCTGGGGCTGGTACTCGGTCGCGCCCGACTTCGGCTATCTCTGGCCGGCGGCCAGCCGCCCGGCGGCCTACGGCACCCCGGAGCTGCTGAAGGTCGTCGTGCTGATGACCGACGGCGACTTCAACACCTCCTACTGCAACGGCGTGATCGCCCGGAACGCGGGGCCGGGCAGCGGGGGCACCTCGGACAAGATCAACTGCGACGCCACCAACGGCGACGCCTATGACCAGGCCTCGCGGCTGTGCGCCAACATGAAGGCCAAGGGCGTGATCATCTATACCGTCGGCTTCGACGTGCGGGCCGCGAGCCTGGCCGCCGAACTGATGTCCGACTGCGCCACCGACGCCGAGCACTTCTACCTGCCGTCGAGCGGCGAGGCGCTCAAGGACGCCTTCGCCGCCATCGGCCGGGATATCGCCAAGCTGAGGCTGTCCAGGTAGCGGCGAGGCCGGCGCGCGTCGGGCCGTCCGGCTTCCGGCCAGGGTCGCGATTCAAACGTTGAGGGCGATGGCTTCGGGCTGTCCGCGCGCGCAGGCGTTCTCGAGCGCGTCGAACAGTGCGCTGGCCGAGACCGGCTTGCTCAGGTGACCATCGGCGCCGGCGGCCAGGGAGGCCGCCACGTGCTCGGGCAGGGCATTGGCCGACAACGCCCAGATCGGCGTCGGCGGGCGGCCTTGCGCGGCCTCGGCGGCGCGGATCGCCCGGATCGCGGTCAGGCCGTCCATCACCGGCATCTGCATGTCCATCAGGACCAGGTCGAAGTCGGCGCCGGCGACCGCCGCGACGGCTTCGGCGCCGTTCTCGACGCTGGTCAGCTCGACGCCGGCGCCACCGAACAGCAGTTCGACGACCTTGCGGTTGATGGCGTGGTCCTCGGCCAGCAGCACGCGCGGCGCGCGGGTGTCGGCCAGGGCCGGCTGGTCCGGACGGGCCGGGGCTGTCAGGGGTTCGAGGCTTCGTTCCAGGGCGAGGGTCAGGACGAAGCTCGATCCGGCGCCGGGCTCGGACCGGGCGTCGAGTGTTCCGCCCATGGCCTCGGCCAGCGCGCGCGAGATGGCCAGGCCCAGACCGGTGCCGCCGAACCGGCGGGTGATCGAGCCGTCGGCCTGCTCGAAACGCTCGAACAGCCGCTCCTTGACGTCGGCGTCGAAGCCTATGCCGGTGTCGCTGACCGTGATGGCTAGGCCGCCGTCGGCCCCGACCGTCGCCGAGAGGCCGATGGCGCCCCGGCTGGTGAACTTGACCGCGTTGGACAGCAGGTTGCAGACCACCTGCCGCAGCCGCACCGCGTCGCCGATGAAGGTCCCCGAGGCCGCTGCGTCGATGGCCAGATCGAACTCCAGGCCCTTGGCGTCGGCGCCGGGCTGGAACAGGGCCGCCGCGGATCGCAGGCAGGCGTCGAGATCGAACGGCTCCGGTTTCAGCTCCAGCCGCCCGGATTCGATGCGCGCCAGGTCCAGCACGTCGGCGAGGATCGCCTCGAGAGTCTGGCCGGACGTCTCGATCAGCCCGACCATCTCGGCCTGGGCCGGGGTCAGGTCGGTGC
Organism: Caulobacter sp.; assembly: GCA_035441225.1. Taxonomy (GTDB): domain Bacteria; phylum Pseudomonadota; class Alphaproteobacteria; order Caulobacterales; family Caulobacteraceae; genus Caulobacter. The sequence continues at coordinate 13,295 of DAORNX010000004.1, read as the reverse complement.
GCGACAGGGCCGCGGCCACGCCCATCACGCCGTTCAGGGGCGTGCGGATCTCGTGGCTCATGTTGGCGAGGAACTCGCTCTTGGCCCGGTTGGCCGCCTCGGCCAGGTCGCGCGCCCGAACGGTGGCTTCCTCGACATGCTTGCGGCTGGTGATGTTCTTGAGCACCCCGAGCACGCCGGTGATCCGGCCGTCGTCGTCGCGCAGGAGCTCGGCCGCCGAGAAGGCCCAGACCTCGCGGCCGTCGGGCGGATTCATCCGGTATTCGGTGCGGAACGGCCTGCCCGTCGCCAGGTGGTCTTCCCAGATGGCCTGGGCCGCGGCGCGGTCTTCGGGGTGGACCGTCACCCACATGTCGCGGGCCACGTCGTCATAGGTCAGGGCGCCGCCGAAGAAGGTGTCGCTGGCGCCGTCGACCTTGAGGGTCTTCGCCCGGTAGTCGACCTCGTAGACCAGCACTTCGGCGATCTCGAGGGCCAGCGCCAGGCGCTTGCGGGCGCGTTCGGCCATCTTCAGCGAACCGATGACGTCGCTGACGTCGTGGCTCATCGAGATCAGGCCCCCGACCTCGCCGCCGGCCTCGTACCAGGGACAGAGGGTCGCCCGCAGCCAGCGGTCCGGCCGGCGACCGCTGGGCACGAGAATCCGCTCGGCCGAGACGGTATTGCCCGCCAGGCACTCCTCGTAGGACCCGGCCAGCAGCGGATAGGACCGGGGAAACAGTTCGGCCATGGTCCGGCCGAGCGCTTCGGCCGAGGTGATGCCCTTCTCGAGCTCCCACTGCTCGTTGACATAGAGGTAGCGCAGGTCGCGGTCGGTCATGCCCAGGGCGACCGGCGAGGAGCGCATGATCGCGTCCTTCAGGTCTGTCGCCGCGCGGGAGATGGTCTCGGCCGCCTCGGTGCGGCGCTGGGCCCGCAGTCGTTCGATCGCCTCGGCCAGAAGGGCGGCCAGATCGTTGAGCGTGGCGACCACCCCCGCATCGCGGGGCCTCGGTTCGCCGAAGATCAAGCACAGTCCGCCGAGCCTGAGGCCGCCCGGCAGGATGATCGGGGCGTTGGCGTAGCCGCGCGCGTGCGGCGGGCCGGAGACCCACGGGTGGTCGGGCCAGTCCCTGGCGAGGTCCTCGGACCACAGGGTGTCCGGATCGGCGATGTGGCGGGCGGTGGTCGAGTCCGACGACGGGCCGATGTGCTCGGGCATGCCGTCGAAGCCGGAATGCCAGACGTGGTCCTCCTCGACCAGAACGACATAGGCGTGAACCGCGCCCGAGGCGCCGCGGGCCAGCCGCGTGACCCGGTCGATGACCCCGCGCAAGGCGTCGAGGTCCAGCGACCGGATTTCCGTCAGCCTTGCGGCGTCCGAAGGCGCCATGCCCGATTCCCCCGCCCCTGTTTGTCGATACCGTGAGCACGCAGGGTTAATTCGGGGTGACTCCGCCGCCGCCTAGAGCAGCTTGATCTCCTTCAACCGCTGGACGAGGAAGGCGTCGGCGGTGATCGGCTCGGGGTAGCGGTCCGGATTGTCCGCCGTGGCGCAGCCGGGAAGGGTGCGGATCTCGTAGTCCGGCGCGAAATGCAGGAAGAACGGCGTGGAGTAGCGCGGGAAGGCCCGGCGCTCGGGTGGCGGGTTGACCACCCGGTGGACGGTCGAGGGCAGGACGTCGTTGGTCGCCCGCTCGAGCATGTCGCCGATGTTGATGACCAGGCAGCCGGGTGGGGGATTGATCGGCAGCCAGCGCCCGTCGCGGTCGAGCACCTCCAGTCCGCCCTCCTCGGCGCCCAGCAGCAGGGTGATGGCGTTGATGTCGCCGTGGGCCCCGGCCCGCACGCCGGTCGCGTCGGCCGGGATCGGCGGATAGTGCAGCAGGCGCAGGATGCTGTTGCCGTTCTCCACGGCGGCGTCGAACTGGTCGCGCGGCAGGCCAAGGTAGCGGGCGATGGCTTGCAGGACCTTCACGCCCATGGCGTCGAGGGCGTTGTACAGCCAGGCAACCTTCTCGTGGAAGTCCGCCACCTCGGCCGGCCAGACGTTGGGCGGCATCTGGGCCTCGAAGCGATGGCCGGGCGGCAGGTCGCGGCCCATGTGCCAGAACTCCTTGAGGTCGAAATGATCGGCGCCCTTGGCCGTCTCGATGCCGAACGGGATGTAGCCGCGCTGACCGCCCTTGCCGACGGCGTACTGCTTCTTCACGTCCTCGGGCAGGGCGAAGAAGCGCTTGGCCGCGTCGATGGCCGCGTCGATCCGGGCCTGGTCCAGGTCGTAGTCGGACAGCACGGCGAAGCCGTAGCGGCGGAAACTGGCCCCGAGCGCCTCGGCGAAGGCGTCGAAGTCGGCGGCGTAGCCGGCGAAGGACACGGGGGCGATGGCGGACTGGGGCAAGCGGGGTCTCCCGGACATCGAAACGCGGCTGTTTACACCTCTCGTGGCGTCGTGACGACGCGACAATGATCCAGGTCAGTCCTCGCCGCCCATGGCCGTCTCGCGCTGTTCCTCGTCGCGGCCGCTGGTGTCCCAGCCGTCGGCCGCGCCGGGCTTCATCTTCGCCAGGTCCGCCTGCAGCAGCCTGTCCATGGTCTGGGCCGCGTCGCGCGAGGCCAGCAGATAGGCTTCGGTCTGGCCCCACATCGGCCGGAGCTCGTCGAACGTTCGCCGGTCGTGGCGGCGGAAGTAGTCGGCCGCCCGCTGGGCGCGATGGGCGCGGAAGCCCAGCGCCTTCAGCGCCGTCACGCCCATCGCCAGGGCGCCCTCGAAGGTTTCCCGCTCGACCGCGTCGGCGCCGCTGGCCAGCAGGTCGTAGGCGTGGCGGCGGTCGAACGCCCGGGCCAGGATGGTCAGGTCGGGGAAAGCCTCGCGCGCCCGCTCGACCAGTTCGGCGGCCTTTTCCTGGTCGTCGATGGCCACGATCAGCATCCGCGCCCGCTCGGCGCCGGCCTGGCGCAGCAGGTCCAGCCGCGTCGCGTCGCCGTAGTGCACCCGCCGGCCAAAGCGGCGCAGCAGGTCGATCTGCTCGATATCGGCGTCCAGCACGGTCGACTTGAAGCCGTTGGCCGTCAGCAGCCGGCCCGTGACCTGGCCGAAGCGGCCGAAGCCGGCGATGATGATGTCCGGCTCGGCGTCGGCGTCCTCGAAGGTCGGATCGGCGATCGTTTCGCCCGGCCTGCCCCGGTCCAGCCGGGTCAGGATCTTCTCGTAGGCGACCACGGTCAGGGGGGTCATGGCCATCGACAGGGCCACCACCGCGGTCAGCAGGTCGGCCAGGGCCTGGTTGATGACCCCCGCGCCGACCGTGAAGGTCAGCAGCACGAAGGCGAATTCGCCGCCCTGGGCCAGGGCCACGGCCACCGTGGCCGCCAGCCGGTTCGACGCCCCGCCGACCCGCGCCAGGGCGAACATCACGGCGAACTTCAGCGCCATCAGCCCCAGCACCAGGCCGATCAGCAGCAACGGCTCGCGCAGGATCAGGGCGAAGTTGATGGTCGCGCCGACGGTGATGAAGAACAGGCCCAGCAGCAGGCCGCGGAACGGCTCGATGTCGGTCTCAAGCTCGCGGCGGAACTCGCTCTCGGCCAGCACCACCCCGGCCAGGAAGGCGCCGAGCGCCGGCGACAGACCGACGATCTGCATCAGCGCGGCGACCCCGACCACGATCAGCAGGGCCGAGGCCGTGAAGATCTCCCGCAGGCGGGCCTGGGCGATGAAGCGGAACACCGGCCGGACGACGAACCGGCCGCCCCCGACCACCGCCCCGACCGCGGCCAGCACGGCCAGCGCCTGCATCCAGGCGGGCAGGTCGGCCACCAGACTCGTCGAATGGGCGGTGTCCGCCGTCAGGGTCACCGGTCCGGTGGCCAGCAGCGGCAGCAGCGCGAACAAGGGGATGATCGACAGGTCCTGCAGCAGCAGCACCCCGAACGCGGCCCGGCCGACCGGCCCCTGGCGCAGACCCTTCTCGTCGAGGGTCTGCAGCACGATGGCCGTGGAGGACATGGCCAGCACCAGGCCCGCGGCCAGGGCCGTCGGCCAGGGAAGGCCAAGGATCATGCCGGCCCCGGCGATGGCCAGGGCGGTCGCCGCCACCTGGGCGCCCCCCAGGCCGAAGATGGTCTTGCGCATCGACCACAGCAGGGCCGGCCGCACTTCCAGGCCGATCAGGAACAGCAGGATCACCACGCCGAATTCGGCGAAGCGCATGACGTCCTCGGGGTCGCCGGTCAGGTTCAGGGCGAAGGGGCCGATCACCGCGCCGGCGATCAGGTAGCCCAGCACCGAACCGAGACCGAGCTTCTTGGCCGCCGCGACGGTGACCACGCCGGCGGCGAGATAGACCAGGGCCTGGGTCAGCACGTCGCCATGCATCAGACGGTCTCCCGCGCGGCGGCGGCCAGGCCCTCCAGCCGCGACCGGTAGCGATCGGCCTCACCGCGGATCTGGGCCTCGTCCTTGAGGCGGGCGCCATGGACCACGAACGGCGTTTCCCAGGTCATGCCGCACAGGGCGGCCGTCTGCTCAAGCGGCCGCAGGAACTCGTCCATGGTGAACCGGTTGTAGCCGCGCTGGTGATAGGCCTGGGCCGGGCCACCGGTGGTGCAGGCGACGAACAGCTGCTTGCCCTTCAGCCGGTCGCCGCCCTTGCCGTAGGCGAAGCCATGCAGCCAGACCAGATCCAGCCACTCCTTCATCAGGGCCGGGGTCGAATACCAGTAGAACGGAAACTGCAGGGCGATGACCTGGTGGGCCAAGAGCCTTTGCTGCTCGGCTTCGACATCGATGACGAAATCCGGATAGACCTCGTACAGGTCGTGGAACCGGACGCCAGCGGCCGAACGCCCGGCTCCCGCCAGCACGGCGTTGGCCCGCGACCGCTCCAGCGCCGGATGGGCGAACACCAGCAGCACCGAGGGTTCGCGGCCTTCAGCCTCCATGATAGCGTTCCCCGAAGGCATCCAAATTATTCACCAAGGCTTGAATTTCTTGCCGGATCGGGCGAGAGGGGCCGACCTTTTCGAACGGAGCGATCATGGCGGACAAGGTTGCCAAGGACGCCGTCGAGGCCCTGTCGGGGCTGCTTTTCGACGGCATGACGATCATGGCCGGAGGCTTCGGCCTGTGCGGCATTCCCGAGAACCTGATCGCGGCCATCCGCGAAAGCGGGGTCAAGGACCTCACGGTCGTCTCCAACAACTGCGGCGTCGACGGGTTCGGCCTGGGCATCCTGCTCGAGAACCGGCAGATCAGAAAGATGATCAGCTCCTATGTGGGGGAGAACAAGCTGTTCGAACAGCTTTACCTCTCCGGCGACCTTGAGCTGGAGTTCAATCCGCAGGGCACGCTCGCCGAGCGCATCCGCGCCGGCGGCGCCGGCATCCCGGCCTTCTTCACCAGGACCGGCGTCGGCACCCTGGTCGCCGAGGGCAAGGAAGTCCGCGAGTTCGACGGCGAGCGCTATGTGATGGAGCGCGGCCTGACCGCCGACCTGTCGATCGTCAAGGCCTGGAAGGGCGACGCCGAGGGCAACCTCGTCTACCGAAAGACCGCGCGAAACTTCAATCCAATGATGGCCACCGCCGGCAAGGCGACGGTCGTCGAGGTCGAGCAGCTGGTCGCCATAGGCGACCTCGACAAGGACAACATCCACACCCCGGGCATCTACGTCGATCGCCTGTTCAGGGGCGCCGTGTTCGAAAAGCGCATCGAGCGCGTGACCACCCGCGTGAAGGAAGTCGCCTGATGGCCTGGACCCGCGAAGACATGGCCGCCCGCGCGGCCCGCGAGCTGCGTGACGGCTTCTACGTCAATCTCGGCATCGGCATCCCGACGCTGGTGGCCAACTACATTCCCGAGGGGATGCATGTGACGCTGCAGAGCGAGAACGGCATGCTCGGCATGGGCCCGTTCCCCTACGAGGGGGAAGAGGACGCCGACCTGATCAACGCCGGCAAGCAGACCATCACCGAGCTGGATTCGAGCTCGTATTTCTCTTCCGCCGACAGCTTCGCCATGATCCGCGGCGGCCACATCGCCCTGTCGATCCTGGGCGGCATGCAGGTGGCCGAGAACGGCGACCTGGCCAACTGGATGGTGCCCGGCAAGATGGTCAAGGGCATGGGCGGGGCCATGGACCTCGTCGCCGGCGTCAAGCGGGTGGTCGTGGTCATGGACCATTGCGAGAAGACCGGCGCGCCCAAGCTGCTGCACCGCTGCAACCTGCCTCTGACCGGCGCGGGGGTGGTCGACCTGCTGATCACCGAGCTGGGCGTGTTCGAGATCAACCGCGGCCGGACGCCGGTGCGGCTGATCGAACTGGCGCCGGGCGTGACGGTTGACGAGGTGAAGGGCAAGACCGAAGCGGCGTTCGAGGTCGCGGTCTGAGTTCGCCGGGACATGCACTTCAGTGCGTGTCCCGTTTTGTCGATTGGCAGGGGACGCGCACTGAAGTGCATGTCCCCGCTCAGTCCCGGTTCTTCACCGGGGCGAAGCCCTCGCCGAGAATCAGGGTCTCGCGGCGCAGGCAGCGGTGGTTGAACTTCCGCTCGTCGTCGCGATAGCGGGCCGCGCATTTGACGCTGAGGATCTGGCGCAGCACGCCGACGGTCCGGGACGTGGCGAAATCGGCGGCGATCCGCTGGCCCTGCAGGCCCTCGAGACTGACCACCAGCACGCGCCGCCCGAGCGCCGGCGTCAGCGGGGCGACGGTTTCGGCCTGGTTGCCCGCATGGCTGCGCCTCAGCCAGATGGCCAGCGGCGGAGCGTCCGGCGTGCCGATGTAGTCGCGGCCGTAGTAGGCCAGGGCGTTGAACAGGAAGCGGTCATCGACCGCGATGGCCGACAGCCCGCCGTTGATCTGCTCGACCTGGGCCCGCTGGACCACCTGCTGCGCCATCTGCTTCCAGCCACGCGCGCGCTTGATGTCATTGGACCGGCCCAGGGCGTCGACGATCGCCGGATTGGCCACGGCCAGCAGCATGAACACCACCAGGGCCGCCTGCAGGCCAAGCCCGCCG
>DAORNX010000004.1:0-6276 GCA_035441225.1 Caulobacter sp. | reverse complement strand
CCATCTGGCCCGCCAGCGCACCAGCAGGGCGGCCGCCAGCACGGCGCCGGCGACATAGGCGCTGGCCGCCCAGTTGTCATTGGCCCGCGACAGCAGGGCGCCGAGGGTGACCACAGCCAGCGGCGGCACGGCGAAGCACAACAGCAGCAGATCCTGCGGCTGCAGCCGGCGGCGCCAGGCCAGCACCGCCGCCCCGCCGGCCAGCACCCCGAACGGGACCGGCCCGAACACGCCGAACTGCCCGCCGAGGAAGCCCAGCATCTCGCCCGGATTGAACAGCTTGCCGCCGAGGTTGGCGTTGGCCGCGGTGTGGCCGACCGTGGCGAAGTGGTGATTGGCGTTCCACACCAGGTTCGGCGCCAGCACGGCGGCGAAGGCGACCAGGGCCACGGCCGCGGTCCTCAGATCCCAGGCCCGCCGGGCGTCCTTCGACAGGGCCAGGTGCAGGCCGATGCCGATCAGGGCGTAGAGGGCCGCGTACTTCGACAGCATGGCCAGGCCAAGGGCCGCGCCGAGGCCGGCGGCCGGGGCCAGCCGGTGATCGCCCTGGCGGACGGTCACGTAGGCCAGCAGGGCGAGGGCCAGGAAGCAGAGCAGGGGCGCGTCGGTGGCCAGGATGAAGGACGACAGCGCCACCCCCGGCATCAGCAGATAGAGGGCGGCGGCGGCCAGGCCCGTCCAGTCGTCATAGAGCCGGCGGCCGGCGGCGAACAACGACAGCCCCGCCACGGCATGGAACAGCGGGGCGGAAAACCGCACCCAGGCCTCGCTGTCGCCACCGATCGCGGTGGTCGCCCAGATCGCCCAGGCGATCATCGGCGGCTTGGAGAAATAGCCGAAGTCCAGCGTCCGCGACCATAGCCAGTACTGGGCTTCCTCGGGGTTCAGCTCAAGCGGGCTGGCGAAGATCGCGGCCAGCCGCAGGACTGTCAGCACAAGGACCAGCGCCAGCGCCATGCGCAGGGGCTGGCGAGGGTCGGCGGACGGCGGCGCGGTGTCGGGCGGGGTCATGGGCGGGCCGGACGCTGGCCCGCGTGCGGCGAGCTGTAAAGGCACAACCTTCCCCAAAGGTGTCGCAATCTTGCGACAAACGGACCCAAAATCGCCTCGATCCTTAACGGCGCCTTGCTTCATCGGCGCTCCGCCCTAGGATGACGGTCAGGCGTTCAGGACCGTTCGGACGGCAGTCACCATAGCTTCGCATTGGGGCGTTATGGCATGTGACAGTTGCCCGGGCCGGGTCGTTTCCAGGTTAGAAGCCGGCGTCGGGATGAGAGGGGATACTCACACTATGATGAAGAACAAGCTCGCCTTTGTGGCGACGTCGGCGCTCGTCGGCAGCATGCTGCTGGCCTCGAACGCCCTTGCGCAATCGACCGGCACCACCGAGGTCGAGGAAGTCGTGGTCACCGCGACCGCCGGCCAGCCGAACATCGATGGCGTGATCTCGGTTGAAACCGCGCCCAAGGCGAAGGCCACGATCGACCAGGAGTTCATCGCCACCCAGCCGACCGGTCAGACGATCATCCAGACGCTGAACCTGACGCCCGGCCTGAACTTCACCAACAACGACCCCTACGGTTCGTCGGGCGGCAACCTGCGCATCCGCGGCTTCGACGGCCCGCGCATCTCGCTGACGTTCGACGGCATCCCGCTGAACGACACCGGCAACTACGCCATCTACACCAACCAGCAGCTCGATCCGGAACTGGTCTCAAAGGCCAGCGTCAACATGGGCACCACCGACGTGGACAGCCCGACCGCGTCGGCCACCGGCGGCACGATCAACTACACCAGCCGCCGTCCGAGCGCCGACATGGGCTTCGTGCTCAACGGCGCCGTCGGCGAGTTCAACTATCGCCGCCTGTTCGGCATGGTCGACACCGGCGAGATCGGCCCCTGGGGCACCACCGCCTATTTCGCCGCCTCGACCCAGCAGTATGACAAGTTCAAGGGTCCCGGCGAGCTGCAGAAGTGGCAGGTCAACGCCAAGGTCTACCAGCCGATCGGCGACAACGGCGACTTCATCTCGCTGGCGGTTCACTACAACGAGAACCGCAACGACTTCTATCGCACCGCGTCGATGGCGACCTTCCGCGCCAACGGCATGGACTACGACAACAACCCGACCTACCTGCCGATCGTCTCGACCCCCGTGGCCCTGCCGGGCACCGGCGACGTCGACGCCGATCCCGCCGACAACTCCAACTTCTACGGCCTGCGGATCAACCCGTCGAACACCGGCAACATCCGCGAGCAGGCCAGGTTCACCCTGACCCCGACCCTGACCCTGACCGTCGACTCGGCGTTCCAGTACGTCCTGGCCAACGGCGGCGGCAGCACGACGGTCAGCGAAGTGGCCGCGGTCGGCGCCAACACGGTGGTCACCGGCTCGACCGGCGGCGTGCTCTGCGGCCCCGGCGGCACCGGCGGCTCGGGCTTCGACATCAACGGCGACGGCGACTGCCGCGACACCTTCGTGCGCTTCTATTCGCCCAGCACGACCAACACCCGTCGCTACACCTCGATGGGCTCGCTTATCTGGGAGCCGAACGAGAACAACAGCTTCCGCATCGCCTACACCTACGACCGCGGCCGTCACCGCCAGACCGGCCAGTACGGCCTGATCAACGGGAACGGCGACCCGCAGGACGTGTTCGGCGGCAAGGACGGCTACGGCCAGAAGGTCTACAACGCCGACGGCTACGCCCTGCGCAGCCGCGACCGCCTGTCCTACGCCATCCTGAACCAGATCTCCGCCGACTGGCGCGGTCGTTTCATGGACGACAACCTGTTCGTCACGATCGGCGTGCGGGCTCCGACGTTCAAGCGTGAGCTGAACCAGTACTGCCTGACGCAGAACAACGGCTTCTCGGTGCTCTGCACCAGCGCGCCGACGTTCGCCAACGTCGACGGCGATCCCACCACCGCCGGCGTCCAGCCGAGCGACAACCTGGTCACCCTCAACGCCGCCGGCACGGGCACCCGCTACATCGTGCCGTTCTCGCGCGACGTCAGCTACGACGCCGTCCTGCCGAACGTGGGCGTGTCCTACCAGGTCATGCCGGGCCACACGCTGTTCATCAGCTACGCCGAAGGTTTCTCGGCGCCGCGGACCGACAACCTGTACACGGCCGGCGTGAAGACGACCTCGACGGATGCGCCGATCGTGCTGTCGAACGTGGAGCCTGAAACCAGCCAGGCGTGGGACGTTGGCTACCGCTACCGGTCGCCGACCATGATCATCTCCACGGCGCTGTGGTCGAACAACTTCCAGAACCGCATCGTCTCGGCCTTTGATCCGGACCTCGGCTTCAGCGTCGACCGCAACGTCGGCGACGTGAAGCTGTGGGGCTTCGACGCCCAGGCCGGCTGGACCCCGAACTCGACGTTCAGCCTCTATGCCTCGGTCAGCTACACCAACAGCGAACTGCAGGACGACCTGCTGCTGAGCGCCCTGCCGACCTACCTGCCGACCAAGGGCAAGGCGCTGGTCGAGACGCCGGAATGGATGGTCACCGGTCGCGCCCAATGGCGCGTGACCGACGCCTTCACCGTCGGCCTCCAGGGCAAGCACGTCGGCGACCGCTACACCACGGACGTCAACGACGAGCAGACCCCCGGCTACAACGTGTTCGATCTGGATCTGCGCTACGCCCTGCCGTTCGGCGGCGAAGGCACCTCGGTGCAGCTGAACGTGACGAACATCTTCGACGAGGAGTACTTCGGCAACATCAGCTCGGGCAACAACGCCAAGCCGATCGCCAACGTGAACCCCGACCTGTCGACCCCGCCGGTCTCCAAGTCGGCCTCGGGAGCCTTCGTCAGCGTCGGCGCCCCGCGGACGGTGCAGTTCAGCATCCGCACGCGCTTCTAGTCCGAAGCGTCCTGCGCTTCAGGGAAGGGCGGCCCGAGCGATCGGGCCGCCCTTTCTCGTTTCCGCCGCACTTGACGCAACCCCCTGTCAGGCCCACTTCCCCCGACCCATGAGCACGCCCCTCGTTCCTGCAGAATGGTCCCCGCACCGCGCCATGTGGCTGGGCTTCCCCAGCCATGCCGAGCTGTGGCGCGAGGACCTCGACCCGGCCCAGGATGAAGTGGCCGCCCTGGCCCGCGCCCTGGCCGGGCCGGGTGAGGAGCGCGTGCGGCTGATGGTCTGCGGCGACGCAGCGGAGGCCGCCGCCCGCGCGCGCCTCGACGGCGTGGCCGGAGTGGAGATTGTCCGCGCCCTGTTCGGCGACATCTGGCTGCGCGACACGGGTCCGATCTTCCGCGGCGACGGGCGCGCGGCCGGCTTTCGCTTCAACGGCTGGGGCGGAAAGTACCAGCTTGAGGGTGACGACCAGGTCGCGGCCCAGATCGCCGCCGCCTCCGGCGCGCCGCTCGACGCCAACGCCTTCATCCTCGAGGGCGGGGCTGTCGAGCACGACGGCCTTGGCACCGTGCTGACCACGCGCCAGTGCCTGCTCAACCCGAACCGCAACCCCGGCTGGACGCAGGGGGCCGCCGAGGCGGCACTGGCCGAAAGCCTCGGCGCGCGCAAGGTGCTGTGGCTGGGCGACGGCCTGCGCAACGATCACACCGATGGCCATGTCGACAATCTGGCCCGGTTCGTCGCGCCGGGTGTGGTCGCCTGTCCGATCGCCTGGGGCCGGGGCGATCCGAACACCCGGCTCTATGACGAGACCGCGCGGCAGCTGTCGGCCATGACCGACGCCCGCGGCGGCCAGCTGCAGGTCATGCGCATTCCCTCGCCCGGCTGGATCGACGGCGACGACGGCCCGGCCCCGGCCAGCCACATGAACTTCATCGTCGCCAACGGCGCGGTCGTCGTGCCGCTCTACGACGACGCCAGGGCCGGCGCCTTCGCGGTCGACGCGGTGCAGAGCCTGTTCCCCGAGCGCAAGGCCATCGGCCTGCCGTCGCGCGCCATCCTGACCGGCGGCGGTTCGTTCCACTGCATCACCCAGCAGGAGCCCGCCTGATGGCCCGGACGCTCAGCCTCGCGGCGATCCAGACGTCCTACGGCCTGGATCTGGACGCCAACATCCGGAAGACCGAGGGCTTCATCCGCGAGGCCGCGGCCAGGGGCGCGCAGGTCATCCTGCCGTCGGAGCTGTTCCAGGGGCCCTACTTCTGCGTCGCCCAGGAGGAGCGCTGGTTCGCCACGGCCCATCCCTGGCGCGACCATCCGTGCGTCAGGGCCCTGGCCCCGCTGGCCGGCGAGCTGGGCGTGGTGATCCCGATCTCGATCTTCGAGCGGGAAGGTCCGCACTATTTCAACAGCCTGGTGATGGCCGACGCCGACGGGTCGCTGCTGGGGGTCTATCGCAAGAGCCACATCCCCGACGGCCCCGGCTACCAGGAGAAGTACTACTTCCGGCCCGGCGACACCGGCTTCCGCGTCTGGGACACCCGCCACGGCCGCATCGGCGTCGGCATCTGCTGGGACCAGTGGTACCCGGAGTGCGCGCGGGCCATGGCCCTGATGGGCGCCGAGGCGCTGCTGTACCCGACGGCGATCGGCAGCGAGCCGCATGATCCGAGCCTCGACACCGCCCTGCCGTGGCGCAGGGCGATGCAGGGCCATGCGGTCAGCAACATCATCCCGGTGGTCGGGGCCAACCGCACCGGCTTCGAGCCGTGGGACGGCTATCCGGGCGGCGGCCAGCGGTTCTACGGCTCGTCCTTCATCGCCGACCACCGCGGCGACCTCGTCTCCGAGCTGGGCCGGGACGACGAGGGGCTGGTGTCGACCACCGTGGACCTCGACTTCCTGGCCACCCACCGGGCGGCCTGGGGCTTTTTCCGCGACCGCCGGCCGGACCTCTACGGCGCCCTGACCAGCCCCCGGCCGGCATGATCGAGACGCCGCGCCTCATCCTGCGTGGCTGGCGCGAGTCGGACCTCGACCCCTGGGCCGCGCTCAATGCCGATCCCGAAGTGATGCGTCACTTCCCGGCGACCCAGACGCGGATCGAGAGCGACGCCATGGCGGCGCGTAACCAGGATCACATCGACCAGCATGGCTTTGGCCTGTGGGCCGTCGAGCGGCGCGAGGACGGGGCCTTTCTCGGCTTCACCGGGCTGATGGTGTTGCGCGAGTCGAACCCGCTTGCGCCCGGCGTCGAGGCCGGCTGGCGACTGGCCCGCCACGCCTGGGGCCAGGGCTACGCCACCGAGGCGGCGCGGGCGGCGATGGACGACGGCTTCACGCGCCTGGGTCTGAAGCAGGTGGTGGCCTTCACCGCCCGGCCCAACCTCCCGTCGCAGGCG
>DAORNX010000003.1:0-22221 GCA_035441225.1 Caulobacter sp. | reverse complement strand
TGTCACCAGAAAAATCTCCTTCCCAATCACTGTCATCCCGGCCGTAGCGTAGCGGAGAGCCGGGACCCAGATTTGGCTTCGACGGCGATAGAGATCCAATCTGGGTCCCGGATCGGTCCTTCGGCCCGTCCGGGATGACAGTGCTTTGATAACTGGCGGGGACGGCGACGCAGGTGGTCTAGGCCGCCACCGGATCCACCGTCACCCGGCGCATGTGCCGGCGCTGGCCGGGGTAGTCGTTGAGCGCGTAGTGCCAGACCGAGCGGTTGTCCCAGAAGGCCACCGTGCCCGGGCGCCACCGCAGGCGGCAGGTGAAGGCCTCTTGGCGGCTGTGCTCGAACAGATAGTTGAGCAGCGGCCGCGACTCCCGGCGGCTCCAGCCGTCGATCTGCATCGTGAAGGCCGGATTGACGTACAGCGCCTTGCGGCCGGTCTCCGGGTGGACCTTGACCACCGGGTGGCTGAACCGCCCGGCCATGCCCTCGGCGTCGCTGATCTTCATCGACTCGCGCTTCTGCGCCGAGGGGCCCGTCGGGGCGTATTCACGCTCGGCCGAGTGGATCGCGTTCAGCCCCTCCAGCGTCGCCTGCAGCCCCGGCGACAGGGCCTCGAACGCCGCCGCCTGGCTGGCGAACAGGGTGTCGCCGCCCCAGTCCGGCAGTTCGACGGCATAGAGAATCGAGCCGATCGCCGGCGTCTCCAGGAAGCTCATGTCCGAGTGCCAGCCGCCGCCGAAATTGATCCGGTCGGTCGGCTCCTTGATGATCTCCATCACCTCCGGATGGTCGGCCATGCCGGCGACATAGGGGTGGATGTTGAGCGGCCCGAACCGACGGCCGAAAGCCAGCTGCTGCTCCGGCGTCAGCGACTGGTCGCGGAAGAAGGTCACCTGATGCTCGACAAGCGCCCGGCGGATCGCGGCGATGGTCTCGTCGTCGAGCGGCGCGGACAGGTCGACCCCGCCGATCTCCGCGCCCAGCGCCCCGGCGACCTTCTGGACAGTGATGCCGCCCATCGATGCATTCCCCCTGCCTGTTGCGGCCATTCTCGAACCTGGAACCCGGGCGTGCAACCAGTTGAGGAGGCTGCCGCGTCGTTGCGTGGTTCGACACGCGCCTCTGGCGCTGCTCACCATGACGTAGACTTTGAAGCGCACCCCTCCACGTCATCCTGAGCAGGCCCCCGGGGCCGTGTCGAAGGACGCAGGGAAGCACTATCCCCGCTTCACCGTCCGGAATCCCACATGGCTGGTCCCCGTGTCCGGCGGTCCCGGCTGCCGCGCGCTCGGGCGATAGCGGTAGCAGAAGTTGTCGGCGCAGAGGAACGAGCCGCCCTTGATCAGGTGGCTGCGGCCGTTCGGGTTGGGCGTCTCGTACCAGTCCTTCGTCCACTCCCAGACGTTGCCGGTCATGTCGTACAGGCCATAGGCGCTGGCCGGATAGCAGCCGACCGGGGCGGTGCGGGCCTTGTAGCCGTCGTCGCCGATGTCGACGGCCGGGAACACCCCCTGCCAGCTGTTGGCGCGCGGCCGGCCGGGGACCGGCTTGTCGTCGCCCCATTCGTAGCGGGCGCCGTCGAGACCGGCCCGGGCCGCGAACTCCCATTCGGCCTCGGTCGGCAGGTCGCGCCCCTTCCAGCGCGCATAGGCCAGGGCGTCGTCATACGCCACCTGCACCACCGGATGGCGCTCGCGGCCCTTCAGGTCGCTGCCCGGTCCCTCCGGATGCTTCCAGCTGGCCCCGTCGATGATACGCCACCACTGCATCGGGTTGCCGTCGTTGAGGGCATCGGCGCCGACGAAGACCAGCGACGACGGCTTCAACTTGCCGGCGGGAACGCCCGGATAGAGGGCCGGATCCGGCTGCCGCTCGGCCAGGGTGACGTAGCCGGTCGCCTTCACGAAGGCGGCGAACTCGGCGTTGGTGACCTCTGTGCGGTCGATCGAGAAGGGCGCCACCGTCACGGTGCGCGGCGGCCCCTCGTCAATGTGCTCGGGATTGGCCCCAAGGGTGAAGGTCCCGCCCTTCAGCGCGACTTCGCCGAGCGGCGCGGGGCCGGGACAGGCGCGCGTCGGCGCGGCCAGTTGCGGGGCCTTTGCTCCACAGCCCGCCAGTCCGAGCGCCAGCAGGAGAACGAGCTGCTTCACGCCAGACCGTGGAGCAGGGCCTGGGCCAGGCGATGCATGACCGCCCTGGCGGCGTCGCTGTCCAGGTGCTGATCGGTGCGCAACCGCCGCCAGGCCTCGAAGCTGACCGCGAGGTCGAGCGCCTCGACCAGCCGGCCGTCCGCCTGGACCGACGCGGGAAGCACGGCCAGCAAGGTATCCCGCTGCGCCTGCACCAGCCGCAGCCGCCCCTCGCGCAGGGCGGCGGACCGGGTGCGCGGGCTGTCGGCGGCGATCTGCAGCGGCAGGATCATCTCGAACGCCTCCGCGCGGCGATCGATCAGGATGTCGACGGCCTGGCGCCAGTCGGCGGCCTCGATCGGTCCCTCCAGCAGGCCGCCGAGCCGCTCGGTCACGACGGCCTGGATGCCCCGGTAGAGTCCGTCCATGTCCTCGAACAGCCGGAACACGGTGCGCAGCCCGACGCCGGCGCGAGCGGCCACCGCCTCTGCCGGGGGCATGGCCAGGCCTTCCGACACCAGGGCGATCATCGCCTCGACGATGCGCAGCCGGCTGGCCTCGGACCGCAGCCGGCGTCCGTCGATAACCCGGTCGGCGGCCAGCGGCGGTTTGGGAGGGGCGGTCATGCGGTCAGGCCTATCATCACCTTGGCATCCTGCAAGCGATCAGCCCCTGCGGCCGCGACGGCCGAACTCCCACAGCACCGCCAGGGTCAGCACGACCGCCGCGCCGACGATGCCCCTGGCGCCCGGATAACCGGTTCCAACCGACTTCGAGACGAAGGCGATATAGAGGGCGATCAGCGCCCGCAGCAGCTCTATGGCCAGCAGGGGGGCGGCGAAGGCGCGAAAGCGCGCCACGACGAGCAGGTCGATCAGCCCCGACCCGATCTGGCCGGCCCCGACCATCGCCAGCAGGAAGACGATTGTCCGCCCGCCCTCGGCCAGCTCGAAATGGGCGATGACGCCCGCGCCGCTGTCCGGCAGGAACACGTGGATCGCGCCGCGGACCAGATTGATCAGGCCCAGCAAGACCAGCAGGCCAAGCGTAATCCGTGACGGAGCCCGGGCCTCGGCGGGCATCACACGCCCGCCTCGGAGCACTGGATCAGCAGCTGGCCGGCCAGACCAGCCTTGCGGTGCCGACCGATCTCCTGGACCTCCGGCGACGTGGCGATGGCCACAAAGGCCGCCCGGCTCGGGTATTCCATGATCGCCACGGCGTCCCACAGCTCGCCGACCTCGCCGATCACCAGGGCGTCGACCCTGCTCGAAAAGCGCAGCCGGCCGCCCTTCGACGCCACCAGCGGGCCCATCACGCGGCCATAGCGGTCGTAGGCTTCGCGCCCGGTCATCTCCGGCTCGCCCGGCTCGTCGTACTGGGCCTTCTCGCGGAACTTGAGCAGGTTGACCATGACGATCGGCCTGTCGCCGCCCAGCGCCAGCAGGGCTTTCAACTGGTCGCCGGTCGGGGTGACGGCGTTCTCGACGTTCATCAGCGGGTCTCCGAAATAAAGCGGTCAATGAGGGCGGCGATCTCGGCCGGCTTGTCTTCCTGCAGGAAGTGGCCGCCGCCCTCGATGGTGGTGTGGGGCTGGCCCCTGGCGCCGGGCACCCGCTCCTGGAACGGCCGGTCGCCGCCCTTCGAGACCGGGTCGCCGTCGCTGAAGGCCGTCAGGAACGGCTTGTCGAACCGCTCCAGCACGGTCCAGGCGGCCTTGTTCTCGGCGACCGACGGATGGTCGGGCGTCACGGGCACGAAGGTCGGGAAGATCCGCGCGCCGGACTTGTAGCTCTCGTCGGGATAGGGCGCGTCATAGGCGGCGATCTCGTCCGGCGACAGTTCGCGCAGGGAGCCCATGTTGACGATCATTCCGGCCGGGAAGACCGGGATGGTCTGGCTCATGGTCAGCCAGGTCTTGAAGCCCTCGCTCATGCCCGTGCCCGTGGGCATGCCGGTGTTGGCCACGATCACCCGCGCGAATCGCTCGGGGAAGGCCGCGACCAGGCGCAGCCCGATCAGCCCGCCCCAGTCCTGGCAGAACAGGGTGATGTCGTTCAGGTCCAGCGCCAGCAGCCAGGCGCTCATCCAGGCGACGTGCTTCTCGTAGCTGTAGTCGGTCTTTTCGGCTGGCTTGTCGGACCGGCCGAAACCCACCAGGTCGGGCGCCACGACCCTGTGCCGGTCCTTCAGCGGCGCGATGATCCCCCGGTACAGGTAAGACCAGGACGGCTCGCCGTGCATCAGCAGCACGGGCGCGGCGTCTCGCGGACCCTCATCGATATAGCCGATGCGCAGATCCACGCCCGACGGGTCGCGGATCGTCTCGTAGTGAGGACTGTAGGGAAAGTCCGGCAGGTTTGCGAAACGGTCGTCGGGCGTTCTCAGGACCTGCACGCGGGCTCTCCAGGTGATCGGCGGCCGGCTTGACCGGCGGGAAAACTAATGGCACAAACTATGCCAATATAATTCGGGCGGGCAAGCCGGAATTCGGGGGGCGACATGAAACGGGTGTTCACCGGGCTGCTGCTGGTGCTGGTCCTGCTGGCGGCGGGCGCCTGGGCGGTCCGCGGCAAGATCGCCGTGCGGCTCATGGAGCGTCGCCTGGAGACGGCGATGGCGCATCCGGTCGTCCCTTCGCTGCCCGACGGCCTGCACGTGGCGATCTGCGGCGCGGGCGGCCCGTTCCCGGACGGCGACCGCGGCGGACCCTGCACGGCGGTCATCGCCGGCAAGCGCGTGTTCATCGTCGACACGGGCGAGGCCGCCGGCCGCACCCTGGGCCGCATGGGCATCGGCGGCGACTCGGTCGTGCTGCTGACCCACTTCCATTCCGACCACATCGACGGCCTGGGCAACGTGGCCCTGCAACGCTGGGGCGGCGGCAACCTGACCACGCCGCTGCAGCTGTACGGACCTCCCGGAGTCGAACGGGTCGCCGCCGGCTTCACCGAGGCCTATGCGCTCGACGCCGGCTACCGCACCGCCCACCACGGCCCGGTGATCATGCCGCCGTCGGGCGCGGGCGTTCAGGCCCGGCCGTTCGCCATCCCCGAGGGGCAGGATTCCGTCGTCGTGCTCGAAACGGACGGTGTGAAGATCACCGCCTTCAGGGTCGACCATGGGCCGGTCGAGCCCGCCGTCGGCTACCGCTTCGACTACAAGGGCCGCAGCGTTGTGATCAGCGGCGACACCGCTCCCTCGCCCGTGGTCGCCAAGTATGCCAGGGGAACCGACCTGCTGATCCACGAGGCCCTGTCGACGCCGCTGGTGACCCTGATCCGGGACGCTTCCCTGAAGGCCGGCAACACCAAACGGGCCCAGATCATGCTGGACATCCAGAACTACCACACCAGCCCGTCGGCGGCGGCGGCCATCGCCCGCGACGACGGCGTCGGCGCCCTGCTGCTGAACCACATCGTGCCGCCGCTGCCGCTGCGCGCGCTGGAGGGTCCGTTCCTCGGCGACGCCCGCAAGGTGTTCACCGGACCCTTGTGGATCGCCCGTGACGGCGACCTGATCAGCCTGCCCGTCGGCGGCAAGACCATCACCCGCTCCAGCCTGCTCCATTGACCGGAGGATCGACCGTGAACCGCAAACTCGCCTGGACCCTCGGGTCCATAGTCGTCGTCCTCGTGGCCGGCTTCATCGCCTTCCAGCATTTCTGGATCTACATCCCCGGCGTGATCGGGCGGATCAAGAACCCGATCCAGCCCTACCACCAGGTGACCTGGGCCTCGGGCGCCGCGCCGGCCCTGGCCCCCGGGGCGAAGCGGCCGCCAAACGTCATCGTCATCGTCGCCGACGACCTGGGCATCAACGACCTGCAGTCGACCGGCCAGGGCGTGGCGAACGGAGCCGTACCGACCCCCAACATCGACTCGCTCGCGCGCGATGGCGTGGCCTTCACCAACGGCTACGCCGGAAACGCCACCTGCTCGCCGTCGCGGGCGGCGATGATGACCGGTCGCTATCCGATCCGCTTCGGCTTCGAGTTCACCGGCGTGCCGGTGGCGTTCGCCAAGAACATCGCCCGCATGGGCGGACACGATGGCGTCAGGCCGGTGTTCTACGCTGATCGCGTGAGGGACATGCCGCCGGTGGAGAAGCTGGGCGTGCCGGCGAGCGAGGTCACCCTGGCCGAGACCATGAAGGCGGCGGGCTACCGCACCCTGCATATCGGCAAGTGGCACCTGGGCGAGGCCGACGGCATGCGGCCGGAGAACCAGGGCTTCGACGACACCCTCAACATCCTCGCCGGCGGCGGCATGTACATGGAGGCCAACGACCCGAATGTCGTGAACTCCAAGCAGGACTTCGATCCAATTGACCGTTTCCTGTGGGCCAACCTGCCCTGGTCGGTGCGCTTCGACGGCAGCAAGCCGTTCCATCCGAACCAGTACATCACCGACTACTTCGGCGACGAGGCCGTGCGGGCGATCGACGCCAACGCCAACCGGCCGTTCTTCATGTACCTGGCCTTCAACGCGCCGCACACGCCGCTGCAGGCGCTCAAGTCGGACTATGACGCCCTGCCGCAGATCAAGGACCACCGCCTGCGCGTCTATGCGGCGATGATCCGGGCGCTGGACCGCAACGTCGGCAAGGTGCTGGCCGAGCTGAAAGCCAAGGGCCTCGAGGGCGACACCATCGTCATCTTCACCAGCGACAACGGCGGGGCCAACTACATCGGCCTGCCGGACATCAACAAACCCTACCGCGGCTTCAAGGCGACCTTCTTCGAAGGCGGGGTGCGAGTGCCGTTCTTCGTCCGCTGGCCCGGCCAGATCCAGCCCGGCACGACGACGCCGGCCAGGGCCATGCACTTCGACATCTTCGCCACGGCGGCGGCGGCGGCCCATGCGCCGCCGGCCGGGCCGGGGGTGCTGGACGGCGTCGACCTGGTCGCCCTGTCCAGGGGACAGGTCTCCGACCGGCCGCTCTTCTTCCGTTCAGGCCACTATCGCGTGGTGATCAACGGCGACTGGAAGCTGCAGCTGTCGGAGCGGCCGAAGAAAGCCTGGCTGTTCAATCTCAAGAGCGACCCGACCGAGCAGAGCAATGTCGCGACGGCCAATCCGGCGATCGTGGCCCAGCTGACGGCGATGCTCGACGCCCAGGATCGCCGCGCGGCCAAGCCGATCTGGCCGGCGCTGATCGAGGGCCCGATCTGGATCGACCAGCCGGCCGACGGCACGGTGAAGCCGAAGGACGCCGAATACGTGATGTGGGCTAACTAGCTTCGGGCCGACCGAAGCTGGTGGAGGGCGATCCCGGCCGCGACCGCGACATTCAGCGAGTCGAAGCCGGGCGCCATCGGGATCGAGACCGTCCGGCAGCGGGCCAGGGTCGCCGCCGGCAGCCCTGGCCCTTCCGCGCCCAGCAGCAGGGCCGGACGGGACAGGGCCGGCAGGTCGGACAGCGCGGTGTCGCCTGACGGGCTGAGGGCGACCGGCGTGAAGCCGCGCTGCTCCAGTAGATCGACAAGGTCCTCGCCCTCGCCAAGGCGGGCGTAGGGAACCCGCAGGACCCCGCCGACCGACACCCGGATGGCCTTGCGATACAGCGGGTCGCAGCAGGTCGGGTCGAGCAGCGCCGCGTCGACCCCGAACCCGGCGGCGTTGCGGAACAGCCCGCCCATGTTGTCGTGGTTGGAAATCCCGACCAGCGCCAGAACCAGCGCCTTGCCCGGCAGGCCTGCGAGCAGGTCGTCGGCCGCGACCGGCGCCGCCCTTTCGGCCAGCGCCAGGATGCCCCGGTGCAGCTCGAAGCCGACGATCGCGTCCAGCACCGACTGGCCGGCCAGGTAGACCGGCGCGTCGTCCGCCAGCTGGCCGAGGATCGGCGCCAGTTTCTCCAGCCGCTTGGGCGCGATCAGCACAGACAGCGGCCGGAACCGGTCCTGCCCCGCCAGCACCCGCAGCACCGTCTCGCCCTCGGCGATGAACCGCCCCTGCCGCCCGACCAGGTCCCGCTCGCGGATGTCGCGATAGGCCTCAAGCCGGGGGTCGGCGGGATCGTCGATGGGGATGAAGGTCGGCACGGGGCCTTGTGTCAGAAGCTCTTGGGCATGCCCAGCACGTGGGTGCCCACGTGGCTGAGGATCAGGTTCGTGCTGATCGGCGCCACCTGGTAGAGGCGCGTCTCGCGGAACTTCCGCTCGATGTCGTACTCCTCGGCGAACCCGAAGCCGCCGTGGGTCTGGATGCAGGTGTCGGCGGCGGCCCAGCTGGCCTCGCTGGCCAGCATCTTGGCCATGTTGGCCTCGGTGCCGCAGGGCTTGCCGGCGTCGAACAGGGCCGCGGCGTGATCCACCGCCAGGGCCGCGGCGGACAGCTGGACGTAGTTGCGGGCGATCGGGAACTGCACGCCCTGGTTCTCGCCGATGGCCCGGCCGAAGACGTTGCGTTCCTTGGCGTAGGCCGACGAGCGGTCGATGAAGAACCGCCCGTCGCCGATGCATTCGGCCGCGATCAGGATGCGTTCGGCGTTCATGCCGTCGAGGATGTAGCGGAAACCCTTGCCCTCCTCGCCGACGAGGTTGCCGGCCGGCACCTCGAGGTTGTCGAAGAACAGCTCGGTGGTGGCGTGGTTCAGCATGGTGCGGATCGGCCGGATGGTCAGGCCCCTGCCGACCGCCTCGCGCATGTCGACCAGCAGCACGCTCATGCCGTCGGCGGGTCGGGCGGCGTCCTCACGGGCCGTGGTCCGCACCAGCAGCACCATCAGGTCGCTGTGCTCGGCCCGGCTGATCCAGATCTTCTGGCCGTTGACGATGTATTTGTCGCCCTCGCGGCGGGCGAAGGTGGAGATGCGGGTGGTGTCGGTGCCGGCGGTCGGTTCGGTGACGCCGAAAGCCTGCAGGCGGATCTCGCCGCTGGCGATCCTGGGCAGATAGGCCTCCTTCTGCGCCGGACTGCCGTGCTTGAGCACCGTGCCCATGGTGTACATCTGGGCGTGACAGGCGCCGCCGTTGCAGCCCGACCGGTGGATCTCCTCCAGCACCGCGGTGGCCGCCGAAAGGCCCAGGCCCGAACCGCCGTATTCCTCCGGGATCAGCACCGACAGGAAGCCCGCTTCCGTCAGGGTGCGCACGAATTCGGTCGGATAGGTCCGCTCACGGTCAAGCGCGCGCCAGTACTCGCCGGGGAACCCGGCGCACAGCTTGCGGACGGCCTCGCGGATTTCGGGATGGGATGGCTCGCTCATGGCCGCGAGCTAACGGGCGGACGTTGGGTGAGGCAAGAGGGCGGCGCGTTCCAATTGCACTCCGTCATGGCCCGGCTCGTCCGGGCCACCCAAGCACGCCGCCGTGGGTTGGATGTCGCGGAAGGGGCGAGCGGGTTCTGAATGATCGAGTCCTTGGGTGGCCCGGACGAGCCGGGCCATGAGGGATCATTTGATGGAAGCGAGCGCCTCTCCCAGCTCGTCGACCATCTCCGGCGTGGTCGCCCAGCTGCACATGAAGCGCACCGTGTCGTCGATGAAGCGGTAGACGAACCAGCCCGTCGCGGCGAGCCGGTCCAGCGTCGGCTGGTCCATCTCGACGAACACGCCGTTGGCCTCGACCGGATGCACGATCGGGAACGGCATCAGCGCCGCCAGCCGCCGGGCCATGGCGTTGGCGTGGGCGGCGCGGGTCCGCCACGCGTCGGTCTCCAGCAGGCCGATCCACGGCGCGGCGAGGAACCGTCCCTTGGAAACCAGCTGGCCGGCATGCTTCAGCCGCGCATCGAACCGGCGGGTGAGCGCCTTGTTCAGCAGGACGATGGCTTCGGTCGGGGTCGAGCCGGACTTGGTCCCGCCCATGATCACGATATCGACGCCGAGCTTCGGGACGGCCTTCAGGTCGAAGCCGGCGGCCACCGCGTTGGCCAGCCGCGCGCCATCCAGATGCACGCCGTAGCCCCTCGCCTTCACCGGATCGATCAGGGCCTTGAAGCTCTCGACCGAACAGACGGTGCCGTACTCGGTGGTGTTGGTCAGGGACAGGGCCGCCGCCGACTGGCGGTAGGACAGGTCGGGCTGGGCAAGGGCGGCGGCCAGCGCCGCCGGATCGATTCGGCCGCTGGCGCCGGGGAGGCCGATCAGCCCGACGCCCGCGCCGAAGAAGCCGGGGGCGCCGGTTTCGTCGGTCAGGATGTGGGCATGCTCATGCGCCAGAACGGCCTCGTGCGACTGCGCCAGGACCGCGCAGGACAGCCCGTTCGCCGCGGTGCCCGAGGCCACGAACCGAACCTCGGCGTCGGCGTCAAGCGCGGCGCGGATCAGGTCGGCGGCCATCCGGCTGATATGGTCGGTTCCGTAGCCCGAGGCCGTGCCTGCGTTGGCGGCGATCAGGGCGTCCATCACCTCGGGCATGGCCCCGGCGACGTTGTCGGAGGCGAAGTCGTAGCGGGCCACCGGGACTACTTCCGCAGGGCCGGCTTGGATTGCGACTTCGACCGGGCGGCGGCGATGCTCTCGCCATGCCTGCCGCGCGAGGCGGCGTTGCCCTGGCCGGCGCGAGCGAGACCGCCCTGTTTGGCGGCCAGGATGGCCTTCATCTTCTCGGCGGGGGTCAGGGGCGTGTCGGTCATGCGGCGGGCTATAGCACAGATGAAAAGCGTGCGCGGTTCGACACGCGCCTTCGGCGCTGCTCCCCATGACGTGGTCCAGCACCAACCCCTCAACGTCATCCTGAGCAGGCCGCGCAGCGGCCGTGTCGAAGGACGCACGCCCGAACCGCGCACCGCTTGACCCGCCGCCCTTCACCCCGCCATTCAGGGACAGGGAAACGGGGGACACCATGACGACGACTGTGCAGGCGGGCGCCGCGCCCTCCAACCGCACCGTGCTGACCGCCAGCCTGGTCGGCACGGCGGTCGAGTTCTACGACTTTTACATCTACGCCACGGCCGCCTCGCTGGTGTTCGGGCCGCTGTTCTTTCCCAAGGACTCGGCCTCGGCGCAGCTGATGCTCAGCTACGCCACCTTCGCCATCGCCTTCATCGCCCGGCCCGTGGGGGCGGTGTTCTTCGGTCATTTCGGCGACCGCATCGGGCGCAAATCGACGCTGGTCGCCTCGCTGCTGCTGATGGGCGGCTCGACCACCGCGATCGCCTTCCTGCCTGGCTACGCCATGGCCGGCTGGATCGCGCCGCTGCTGCTGTGCCTCCTGCGCTTCGGCCAGGGCTTCGGCCTCGGCGGCGAATGGGGCGGCGCGGCCCTGCTGGCGGTCGAGAACGCCCCGCCCGGCTGGAGGGCCCGCTTCGGCATGTTCCCGCAGCTGGGCGCCCCGGTCGGCTTCATCGCCGCCAACGGCCTGTTCCTGATCCTCGGTCTGGTCCTGTCGCCGGAGCAGTTCCTCAGCTGGGGCTGGCGGATTCCGTTCCTGCTCAGCGCGGTGCTGGTGGCCATCGGTCTGTGGGTGCGGCTGAGCCTGACCGAGACGCCCGCCTTCAAGGCCGCGCTGGAGGAGGCCCCGCCGCCGGCCGTGCCGCTGGGCGAGGTGATGCGGACCAACTGGCGCGAGGTGCTCGGCGGCACCTTCGGCGTGGTGGCCTGCTTCTGCATCTACTACCTCTCAACCGCCTTCGCCCTGGGCTACGGGGTCAAGACGCTGGGCTACAGCCGGGAGGCGTTCCTCGGCGTGCAGCTGATCGCCATCCTGTTCATGGCCGGCGGCATCATCTGGGCCGGTTCCTGGTCGGACGCGAGCAACCCGCGCCGGGTGCTGATGGTCGGCTGCGTGCTGGCGGTGCTGGCGGGCTTCGGCCTGGCGCCCATGCTGGGGTCAGGCTCGCTATTGCTGGTCGGCGCCTTCCTGTCGGTGGCGATGGTGCTCATGGGGCTGGTCTACGGCCCGCTCGGGGCCTGGCTTCCCGGCCTGTTCCCGGCGCGGGTGCGCTACACCGGCGCCAGCGTGGCCTTCAACGTCGGCGGCATCATCGGCGGCGGCATGACCCCGCTGATCGCCGAGGGCCTGGCCAAGGCCGGCGGCCTGACCTACGTCGGGTTCTACCTCAGCGGAGCGTGCGCGCTCAGTCTGGCGGCGCTGCTGCTGCTGAAGCCGAAGCCCAAGTCCTAAATCTCACTGTCATCCCGGACGCCGAAGGCGATCCGGGACCCAGATCAAGGCTCGGTCGAATCTGGGTCCCGGCTCTCCGCTTCGCTTCGGCCGGGATGACAGTATTGGGTGTCAGAGAGAAGCGGCCCAGTCCCGCACATCCGCCACGAACAGGTCCGGCTCTTCCATCGCGGCGAAATGGCCGCCGCTGGGCATGTCGTTCCAGCGGGTGATGTTGTAGGCGCGGTCGGCCCAGCTGCGCGGCGGAGCGGTGTAGAGCGGCTCGCCGGGGAAGTTGGCGAAGGCCGTCGGGGTCTCGCAGCGCTGGCCCTCCATGGCCGCGATGCCGCCCTCCTCCATCAGGCCGCGATAGTACCAGGCGCCGGTCGTGAAGCTGCCGGTCATCACATAGATCATCACATTGGTGATCAGCTGGTCGCGGGTGTAGGCGCCGATCAGCGGCTTGCTGCGCAGGTCCGACCAGTCATGAAACCGCTCGAGGATCCACGCCGCCTGCCCCACCGGATTGCCGGCTCCGAGCCACGCCAGCGACTGCGGCTTCGACGCCTGCAGGCCGAAATAGGCGCCCAGCATGCCCATCATCGCCTGCTGGCGGGTGATCCAGGCGACCTCCTCCGGCGACTGCGGCCCGCCCTTGGGCCGGAAGCCGATCATGTTGAGGTGGATCGCCTTCGCCCCCTTCTTTCCCTCAGAGGGGGCGCCGTGGTCGAAGCCGATCCACGAGGTCACCAGCCCGCCCCAGTCGCCGCCCTGCGCCAGGTATTGGTCGTAGCCCAGAACCTCGGTCATCAGGGTGTTGAACAGCTTCGCCGTCAGCCGCTGGCCGACGGGCCGCGCCGGCTTGGAGGAGAAGCCGAAGCCCGGCAGGCTGGGGACCACCACATCGAAGGCGTCCTCGGCCTTCCCGCCATGCCGGCTCGGAAAGGCCAGCTTCCCGATCGAAGCCCAGAACTCGTAGTGGCTGCCCGGCCAGCCGTGGGTCAGCAGCAGGGGCCGCTTGCCGCCGGCCTCGCCGACCACATGGACGAAATGGATATCGAACTCCTCGACCCGGGCGGTGAACTGCGGGAAGCGGTTCAGCTCGGCGACGGCGGCCCGCCAGTCGTAGTGGTCGGCCCAGTAGGCGCAGGTCTCTTCGAGGAAGGTCGCGTCGCAGCCGTAGAGCCAGCCGTCATCGACCGCCGGCGCCGGCGGCCAGGGATAGTGCCGCACCTGGTCGAGCACGCGACGCACCTCGAACTCGGACAAGTCGACGGTGAAGGGCTTGGGCTGGGTCATGATCTGCTCCGAACTTGCGTGGTTCGACACGCGCTTCGCGCTGCTCACCATGACGTGGTTCAGCGCCAACCCCTTACGTCATCCTGAGCAGGCCCGAAGGGCCGTGTCGAAGGACGCACGAACAGTCCTCGCCCTTCCCCAGCGACCGTCAAGCGTCCGGCTTCAAGCCGCGCAGGATGGTCTCGAAGGCCTGGCGACGCAGGGCCGAGGGGTCGATATCCGGCGACAGCTTGCCGGCCATCTGCAGCACCAGACCCCCGTGCAGCGCCGCCCAGAGGATGTGGGCGATCATCATCGGGTCGCCCCGGGCCTCGCCGGACGCCACCAACGCCTGGGCGTGCCGCGCCATCATCGTCCTGGCCCGGGCGGAGGCCTCGAGCAGTTCCGGATAGTCGGCCTCGTTCGGCTGCGAGAAGTCGAACATCAGCCGGTAGGCGTCCGGATTGCCGAGCGCGAACCGGACGTAGGCCCGGCCCGTGGCCTCCGACTGCTGCTGCGGATCGGTGATCCCGGCGGTCGCCTGCTCCATCGCCTCGGCGAAGCGCGCGAAGCCGCTGGCCCGCACCGCCGCGAGGATCGCGTCCTTGTCCTTGAAATAGCGATAGGGCGTCATCGGGCTGACCCCCAGCTCGGCGGCCAGCTGGCGCATGGTCACCCCGTCGGGGCCGCGCTCGCCGAACAGTCGCTCGGCCGCGGCGATCAGACGCTCGCGGAAGTCGGCGACGTCGCTGTCGGTAAGAAGGCGGGGCATGGACCGTTGGACTCTGGCTACGGGTCAGATTTACAGTGTACGCGCATCATCAGGCAAGGACACCGGACATGGCGGCGCAGGGCTGGGACTTTCTCGTACGTCGAAATGACCTCCACGAGACCCGGATCGCGCCGGTCGCCCTGACTGCGCCGGCCGCGGGCGAGGTGCTGTTCCGCGTGGAGTCCTTCGCCCTGACGGCCAACAACGTCACCTACGCCGTGGCCGGCGACCAGATCGGCTACTGGCGGTTCTTCCCCAAGGCCGACGGCTGGGGCTGCATCCCCACCTGGGGCTACGGCGTGGTCGAGGCCAGCGGTCATCCCGACTTCGCGCCCGGCGAGCGGTTCTACGGCTACTGGCCGATGGGCAGCCATCTGCTGGCGACGCCTCGCCGTTCGAAAGCCGGTTTCGTCGACGAGGCCGCCCACCGGGCCGACCTGCCACCGACCTACAACCAGTATGTGGCCGCGCCGGCCGAGGCGACGCTGCAGGACCAGCGATCGCTGCTCAATCCGCTGTTCATGACCTCGTTCCTGATCGACGACCTGCTGGTCGACAACGACGACTTCGGCGCCAGGACCGTGATCCTGGCCAGCGCGTCCAGCCGCACCGCCCTCGGCCTGGCCTGGCTGCTGAAGCGGTCCGGCCGGGTCAAGGTGGTCGGGCTGACCTCGCCGCGGAACAGGGCCTTCGTCGAGGGTCTCGGCTACTATGACCAGGTCGTCGTCTATGACGACCTTGGCGCCGCGCCGGTGGAGACGCCGGCCGTGTTCGTCGATTTCGCTGGCGACCCAGCGGTGCTCGCGGCCGCGCACAACCGCTTCGGGGACGACCTCGCCTACAGCTGCCTCGTCGGCCTCACCCACTGGGAGGCGCGGGGCGCCCCGGCCGACCTGCCCGGACCCAGACCGGTGTTCTTCTTCGCCCCCGACCGGGTGGTGAAGCGCCGTCAGGACTGGGGCCCCGGCGGGCTGGAGGCCCGCTACGGCGAAGCCTGGCAGGGGTTCGTGGCGGATACGCCGCGCTGGCTGACCTTGAAGACGTTCACCGGCGCGGAGGGCGTGAAGACGGCCTTCCTCGATGTGCTGGATGGGAAAGCGCCGTCCAGCGAAGGGCTGATCTGCCGGCCTTAGGCCGATCCGTCCCCATCTTCCTCTCCGTCATGGCCCGACTTGTTCGGGCCACCCAGGAACATGGACCCTGCGGGGGTGACTGGGACAGTTTCGCCAGCCTTGTTCGCTCACCACGCATGGGTGGCCCGAACAAGTCGGGCCATGACGGTGGTGAGTGAATCTCACCCCGTCCCCTCCTCGGCCATCATCTCGCGGGTGATGCGGTAGTCACCGTCGAGGAACCGGACGATCTCCCGCGCGCCGGGATGGTCGAAGGCGGCGAACCGGGCGCGCAGCGAGGCGACCGTCTCCGGCTCCATCCGGTCGAGGCCGGTCAACTGCAACACCAGCAGGCGGCCGTGGACCGTCGCCCCCAGTTCGTCGCCGAGCACGGCCGCAGCGGCGCGCGCCGTGGCCGCGCCGTACTGGTAGGCCTCTCCCTCCCGGTAGCTGTCGGCGAGGGACAGCAGGGGAATGCGCGACAGCACCGGCTGCAGGGCCGGGTTCACGGCGTGGCCGGACAGGTGCCGGCCGATGGCCGCAGGACGGCCGGTCATGGCTCGCAGATGCAGGAAGTTCGACATCCTCGGGCCGTCGTTGACCGGATAGTTGTCCCACAGGATCGGCCTGCGCCCGAGCTGGCCGGCGACCCGCGCCAGGTGACCGGGACTGTACTCGGCCGAGCAGACTTCCTCGCCGGTCCAGAAGACGCCGATGGCCGGGTCGAGCGCGGCGCCCAGATCCTCGAGGTAGTTGGCCGGGCGCTCGCCGAAGAACCGGTCGAGCACCGGATCGTCGCTGTAGTACGTGGGGCAGACGATCACCCGGCCGGCCCGGGTCCGTTCGGCGATCCAGTGCAGGATGTCCGCCTGGCTTTGCGCCAGCCCCGGCAGGTCGCCTCGCATGTCGTCGAACAGGATGCCCAGGTCGTCGATTCCGATGGCGTCGAGCTCGGCCAGCTTGCGGGCCAGGTCGGCCTTCGCCGCCTGGCCGAAATCCCGATACAGCTCGAAAGGGCTCAGACCCACGCCGAACCGCACGCCGAGGGAACGGCAATGGGCCGAGACGGCCGCCAGCGCGGCGGCTTCGGTTGCCGGATGAGCCTCCCGCCAGCGCTTGCGCAGGAAGGCGTCGGCCTTGGGCGCGTACATGAAGAAGCGGTAGCCGTGTGGCGCGAGGAAGGTGACCTGCTCCGCCCGTTCCGCCCACGACCAGGGCTTGCCGTAGTAGCCCTCGATGATGCCCAGTTCTGCCGTCACGCCCTCGGTCCTCCGCCCGACCATCCCGCCCCGACAAACAGCGCTTGCCAAGCCCCCATATCGGTCGCATAAATTTACGACGTAAATAACTAATGCCGCCGGGAGGCCGACATGGACCGTGACGTGCGCGTGAACCCCTATCTGGCCGGGGCCTTCGCCCCGCTGCGCTCGGAAGACGACTTCGAGCTGGTCATCGAGGGCGAGATTCCCGCCGGTCTGCGCGGCGCCCTCTACCGCAACGGCCCCAACCCGCAGTTCGAGCCGCGCGATCCCAACCACCACTGGTTCGCCGGCGACGGCATGATCCACGGATTCTGGGTCGAGGACGGCAAGGTCCGCTACCGCAACCGCTACGTCCGGACCCCGAAATGGGAGGCCGAGAACAAGGCGGGCAAGTCGCTGTTCGGCACCTTCGGCAACCCCATGACCACCGACCCGGAGGTGTTCGGCAAGGTCGATTCGGGCGTGGCCAACACCAACATTGTCTGGCACGGCGGCCGACTGCTGGCGCTTGAAGAGGGGCACCAGCCCTTCGGCCTCGACCCGAAGACCCTCGACTCGATCGGCTACCAGGATTTCGGCGGCAAGGTCACGGCCCACCCCAAGGAAGACCCCGTGACGAAGGAGCTGGTGTTCTTCGGTTACGCCGACGCGCCGATGCCCTTCTCGCCCAACGTCAGCTACGGCGTGATGGGCGCCGACGGCGTGCTCAAGCGGCGCGACACCTTTGAGGCGCCCTACTGCTCGATGATCCACGACTTCATGGTCACCGCCGGCCATGTGCTGTTCCCCATCCTGCCGCTGAGCGGCAGCATGGAGCGGGCGATGAAGGGCCTGCCGCCGTTCGCCTGGGAGCCGGAGAAGCCGGCCCTGGTCGGCGTCATGGCCCGCGACGCGGCGGTCGACAGCATCCGCTGGTTCCAGACCGACGCCTGCTACGTGTTCCACGTCATGAACGCCTGGGACGAGGACGGCAGGATCGTCGCCGACGTGATGAAATACGCGGTCGCGCCGCTGTTCCCGCTGGCCGACGGCAGCCGCGGAACCCAGGCCGGCGCCTACCTCGTGCGCTGGACCTTCGACCTGAACGACGCCTCGAACGTGATCAGGGAGGAGCCGCTCGACGACCTGGCCGGCGAGTTCCCGCGCTACGACGAGCGGTTCACCTTCAAGGCCAACCGCCACGGCTGGTATTCGACCCAGACGGCCAAGCCCGGCGACATCCGCACCAACGGCCTGAGCCACATCGACCTGACCACCCGCAAGCGCACCGACTGGGTCAGCGGCGCCGGCGACGCCGTCAGCGAACCGGTGTTCGTGCCGCGCTCGGCCGACGCGCCCGAGGGCGACGGCTGGATCGTGGCGGTGCAGTACCTGGCGAGCGAGGCGCGGAGCGACTTCCTGGTGTTCGAGGCCCAATCGCTCGACAAGGGCCCGATCGGGCGCGCGAAGCTGCCCCGTCGCGTGCCGCTGGGCTTCCACGGCAACTGGGTCGGGGCGTAGCGGCGCAGCGCAGGGACATGCACTTCAGTGCGTGTCCCTCGCCGCTTCGAAGCTGCTAGGGACACGCACTGAAGTGCATGTCCCCGGTTCCTAGATCAGCCGGCCGTGGCAGTGCTTGAACTTGCGGCCCGAGCCGCAGGGGCAGTCAGCATTGCGGCTGGTGCGTTCCCAGCCGGCCGGCAGGGCGCTGATCGGCAGGGCCGCGCGCTGCTCACCCGACATGTCCGCCCCGGCGCCGGCGAACGCCAGGGCCCGCTCGTTCTCGCCGGTCAGGGGGTCCATGTGGACTTCCTGGAACTGCAGCGGCTGGAGCTCCGGCTCCGGTTCGGCGAACTGGAACTCGACCGTCATCAGCCAGCGGGTGACGTTGGTGCGCAGGTCGACCAGCAGCTTCTCGAACAGGCTGAAGGCCTCGGTCTTGTACTCGTTCAGCGGGTCGCGCTGGCCGTAGCCGCGCAGGCCGATGACGTTGCGCAGGTGGTCCAGGTGGACCAGGTGCTCGCGCCACTGCATGTCGATCATCTGCAGCAGGAAGTTCTTCTCGAAGCCGCGCATCTGGCCGGCGGAAACGAGTTCCTCCCGCTCGGTGGCGCGGGCGTTGGCGGCCGCATCGAGGCGGTCGCGGATCTCCTCGTTGGCGATGCCCTCCTCGGCCGCCCACTCGCGCAGCGGCAGCTCGAGGCCGAGGGTCGTGCGCACGCGCTCGTCGAGGTCGTCGATGTCCCACTGCTCGGCGTAGGCCTTGGGCGGCAGGTCGCGGGCGACCATGTCGTCGATCACGTCCTGGCGCATCTGGGCGACGATCTCCGACAGGTCGGTCGCCTCCATGAATTCCTGGCGCTGCTCGAACACGGCCTTGCGCTGGTCATTCACGACGTCGTCGTACTTCAGCAGGTTCTTGCGGATCTCGTAGTTGCGCTGCTCGACCCGCTTCTGGGCGGTGGCGATGGCCTTGTTGAGCCACTTGTGGGTGATCGCCTCGCCTTCCTGCACCCCGAACGAGCGCATGATGGCGTCGAGTCGCTCGCCGGCGAAGATCCGCAGCAGGTCGTCCTCGCAGCAGAGGAAGAACTTCGACTTGCCGGGGTCGCCCTGGCGGCCCGTTCGGCCGCGCAGCTGGTTGTCGATGCGGCGGCTTTCGTGGCGCTCGGTGCCCAGCACATAGAGGCCGCCGGCGGCCAGCGCCTTCTGCTTGGCCTCGGTGATCTCGGCCTCGAAGCGATGCTTTTCGGCCATCTCGGCGTCGTGGTCGACGGCCAGGCCCAGCCCCATCTGGTCCTGACGCCACTTGGCCATGTGCATCTCGACGTTGCCGCCGAGCTGAATGTCGGTGCCGCGGCCGGCCATGTTGGTGGCGATGGTCACCGCCCCCGGCGCCCCGGCGTCGGCGACGATATAGGCTTCCTGCTCGTGGTAGCGGGCGTTCAGCACGTTGTGCGGGATGCCCTTGACCGTCTTGCCGTCGATTTCGAACTCGTGCTTCGACAACAGTTCGGACAGCTGCTCGGACTTCTCGATCGACACCGTGCCGACCAGGATCGGCTGACCGCGCCGGTGACAGTCCTCGATCTGGGCGAGGATCGCCCGGTTCTTCTCGTCGGCGGTGCGATAGACTTCGTCGTCCTCGTCGATCCGCGCGACCGGACGGTTGGTCGGGATTTCGGTGACATCCATCTTGTAGATGTCGAGGAACTCCTGGGCCTCGGTCGCGGCCGTGCCGGTCATGCCCGACAGCTTCTTGTAGAGGCGGAAGTAGTTCTGGATCGTCACCGAGGCCAGGGTCTGGTTCTCGGGCTGGATCTCGGCGCCTTCCTTGGCCTCGATGGCCTGGTGCAGGCCCTCGGACAGGCGGCGGCCGGTCATCATGCGGCCGGTGAACTCGTCAATCAGGATCACCTCGCCGGCCTTGACGATGTAGTCCTTGTCCTTGGTGTAGAGCACGTTGGCCCGCAGGGCCTGGTTGATGTGGTGCACCACCGAGATATTGACCGGGTCGTAGAGACCGGCCGAGTCGGGGGCCAGCTGGCCGTTGGCCTGCAGGATCTCCTCGACCCGCTCGGACCCGGCTTCGGTCAGCAGCACCTGGCGCTGCTTCTCGTCGTGCTCGAAGACGCCCTCTTCCTTGATCAGCGCCTTAACCACCACGTCCATCGTGCGATAGAACTCGGAGCGGTCCTCGGTCGGGCCCGAGATGATCAGCGGCGTGCGCGCCTCGTCGATCAGGATCGAGTCGACCTCGTCGACGATCACGAAGTTATGGCCGCGCTGGACCATCTCGTTCACGTCATAGACGAGGTTGTCGCGCAGGTAGTCGAAGCCGAACTCGTTGTTGGTGCCGTAGGTGATGTCGCTGCCGTAGGCCTCCTGCCGCTGCATCTGGCTCAGGCCGTTGACGATCACGCCGACGCTGAGGCCGAGGTAGCGGTAGATCTGGCCCATCCAGTCGGCGTCGCGCTTGGCCAGGTAGTCGTTGACGGTGATGACGTGGACGCCCTTGCCCTCGAGCGCGTTGAGGTAGGTGGGCAGGGTGGCCACCAGCGTCTTTCCCTCGCCGGTGCGCATCTCGGCGATGCCGCCTTTGTGCAGCACCATGCCGCCGACCATCTGCACGTCGTAATGGCGCTGGCCGAGGGTCCGCTTGGACGCCTCGCGCACCACGGCGAAGGCCTCGGAGAGCAGGTTGTCGAGCGTCTCGCCGGCCGCCAGCCGCGCCTTGAACTCGTCGGTCTTGCCGCGCAGCTGGGCCTCGGTCAGGGCCGCGTATTCCGGCTCCAGGGCGTTGATCTTCGCGACCCGCCCCATGAGCTGCTTGACCTTGCGGTCGTTGGAAGATCCGAAAAGGGTCTTGAAGAAGTCGGCCATGCGTCGGGAAATCCGGTGAAATGTTCAGGCGCGGCGGCCGTTCGGTGTTCGTGCAAGCCCTTTCGGGCGCACGGAAATCCGCCCGTTCAAGCGCGCGGGAGACTTAAGCAGCGGGTCTGCCAGTGTCAACGCGAGGGGTGGCGAGGGCGCCGTTGCGTGAAGCCTTTGCGCCACAGGTCCCGATCAAGGGTCCGGGCGCAACTGGCCGGAAGACATCGGGAAGACATCGGGGGACAGGTTAAGCAGTCCCGAGGGACAGCTTAACCTGTCCCCACCGCATCCCCGCTGCATCCGAGTCCCGCCTGTCCGGCGAGCCGCATTTCCCTTCGCCCGAAACCGCGCTAGGACCGGACGGCCAGCCGCCCGTGGAGAACAGGCCGCCATGAAGACCGCAACGACCGGCGTTTGGGGCGTCATCGCCGCCCTGGCCGTGGCTTTGACCCTGGCCGGCTGCGGTCGGCCGGAGGGCAACGAGAAGCCGCCGCAGCCGGGCGACACGGCCGTCGCGCGGATCGACGGCAAGACGGTCTGGGCGTCCGACGTCAAGCGCGAGGCGGTCGCCCAGGGCCTGATCAGCGAGGGCGAGCCGCTCGACACCTCGTCGGACCTGTTCCGGCGGGTGATGGACGAGGTCGTCGACCAGAAGCTGCTCGCCGCCGAGGCGCTCAAGCGCAAGCTCGACCGCGATCCGGTCGCCCAGCGACGGCTGGCCGCCGCGCGCGAGCGAATCCTCGGCGACATGCTGGTCGAGAGCGTGGTGGAGAAGGCCGTGACGCCCGGCGCGATCCGCGACCTGTACCAGGAGCAGCTGCGGCTGTCGAAGCAGTCGGAGGAGCTGAAGGCCCGCCAGCTGGTCGTCGCGACCCAGGCCGAGGCCGAGCAGATCAAGAAGTTGCTGGCCGCCGGCGCCTCGTTCGAGGCCCTGGCCATGGAGCGATCGACCGACGCCGCGACCCGCTTCAGCGGCGGCGACATCGGCGGTTACTTCACGCTCGACGTGATGCCCGAGCCCTATGTGGCGGCGCTCAAGGACGCCAAGCCGGGCGACCTGGTCGGCCCGTTCGCCGTCGAGGGCGGCTGGGCCCTGGTCAAGGTCGAGGAAAAACGCCAGGAGGCGCCGATCACCTTCGAGGCCGCCCGGCCGCAGATCGTCCGGTTCCTGACCTACGACAAGGTTCGCGATCTGCTGGAGAAACTGCGCGCCGCGGCCAAGGTGCAAGTGCTGCTGGGCAAGCCGCAGGACGTGCCCGGCGCGCCGCGCG
>DAORNX010000002.1:0-27764 GCA_035441225.1 Caulobacter sp. | reverse complement strand
GCCTTGGCCGGGCCGCGGTTGAACACGCTGACCTCATGCCCGGCCTTCGCCAGATAGCCCGCCATCGGGAAGCCCATGACCCCAAGGCCGATGAAGGCGATTTTCATGGCTCTGCCCCTTCAGGTCCGCACGCCCAGCCAGACAATGCTTCGCGCCGCCGCGCCAGCGTCCGGTCGCACGGCGTTCGGGTTGTCCGTCATCGGGCGCTGGCGTCAGGCGCCGAAGCGCGCACGCCAGCTTTCGACGATCCCGCCGGCTTCGGCGAAGGCGGTGTTCGCCGCCGGCACGCCTGCATAGATGGCGACCTGCATCAGCACCTCCTTCAACTCGTCGACGGTGAAGCCGCCGGCATCCAGGCCGGATCGGACGTGGAGCCTGAACTCCTCCCAGCGACCGAGACTTGCCGTCATCGCCACGACCAGCAGGCGCCGGGTCCGGTGGTCCAGACCCGGGCGGCTCCAGACCTCGCGCCAGGCGCACCGGGTGATCATCGCCTGGAAATCGGCGTTGAAGTCGGTCCTGGACTCAAGGGAGGCGTCGACCCAGGCGTCACCGAGCACCTTCCGACGCGTGCGGAGCCCTGCCGCGTAGAGAGCGTCCGCGGCGTCGTCCTCGACGTTCCCGTGGACCGTCCGCTGGTGGAAACGGCGTACCAGTGCGGCGAAACCGCCCGGCGCCTCGAGGCAGGGCAGGTGACCGGTGTCGAGGGCGGCCGACCTGGCCCCCGGGATGGCCGCCGCGATCCGATCTCCGTGGCCCACGAATGGCGTGGAGATGTCCCGCAGACCGTGGATGACGAGGGTCGGGGCGGCGATGGCGCCAAGCCGGGACAGGATATCCATGTCGCGGATGGCGGCGCAGCAGCCGGCGTAGCCCGTCGGGTCCGTCGCCAGCAGGCCGCCCCGGACGGTATCGACCACCCGGGGGTGGGACCGTCGAAAGGCCTCCGGGAAGAACCGTTGCATGGCCATGTCGGCTATGGCGCCGGTCCCTTCTGCGGTCACCGTGTCGATCCGGGCCTGCCAGGCCGCCCGGTCCATCTCCGCGGACGTGCAGGCGATCGCCAGGCCGGCCACACGCTCCGGCGCGTCCAGCGCCAGACGCAGGGCGATCATCCCTCCAAGTGAGACTCCACAGATCGTCGACTGGTCGGCGCCGGCGGCGTCCAGCACGGACAGGGCGTCGCCCGCCAGCTGGGCAAGGCTGTAGGGGCCGGTTGGCGCGTCCGATGCGCCGTGCCCGCGGGTGTCCATGCGCAGGATCCGGAAGTCGTCCAGCAGATGAGGCGCGGCGAGGTCCCAGAGGCTCTGATCCGTACCGATCGAGCTCAGCAGCAGCAGGGCGGGCTTGTCGGGACTGCCTTCCTGCCGCCAGTACAGTCGCGCGCCGGCATGATTGGCGAAGGGCATCAGCGGATCTCCCGGTTGGCGAGCGCCCGGCGAACCATGTCGAGAGACTCGCCGATGTCCTGACCCAGGCCGGCGGCGTCGAGCGTCCTGCGCATGGCGTCGGTGTGGACGTCCAGCCCGTCGACCTGGCCCGCGACGGCGACGACGGCCCCGTGGGTGATCAGGAACAGCTCGACGAGGACTGGCGTCTCCGCCTGCCATCCGCCCAGGCCCCTTTCGTGAGCCTGCGGCATGCCCGCGAGGATCGACGTCGCCAGACCCGGCGCGCGGTGGGCCGCCGACAGGGCGATCTGGCTGCCGGTGGGATTGCGCTTGTGCGGCATCGCCGAGGATCCGCCCCGATCGCCCTGCCGCGGAATCGAGACCTCGCCGACCTCGACCTGGGCGAGGAGGGCGACATCGAGAGCGATCTTGGCGATCGCGCCGACCACGATCGCCAGCGCGCTCGCGAGGCCGGCGATGGCTTCGCGCCGCGAATGCCAGGGGAGCAACGGACACCCCAGGCCCAGTTCCGTCGCCATCCGTCGCGCAACCGCATCGCCCTTGCCGGCAAGCCCCCCCAGCGTTCCCGCCGGGCCGCCGAACTGCAGCATCATGGCGCTGTCGGCCTCGCGGCGGAGCCGGGCCCTGACGCCTTCGATCGACATCATCCAGTGCGCCGCCTTCAGGCCGAAGGTGACGGGCAGGGCCTGCTGAAGCAGCGTCCGGCCGATCATCGGCGTTGCTGCGTGGGTCTCGGCGAGATCCGCGAGACTGTCCGCGAGGCGCGCCAGATCCCCGTCGACCAGCCTCGCCGCCTCCCGCGCCTGCAGCACCATCGCGGTGTCAGCGAGGTCCTGGCTCGTCGCGCCCAGATGGACGGCGTCACCGGCCCCCGGCGAGACGGTGTCGGCCGTCGTCCGCAGCCAGCGCACCAGCGGGATGGCCAGGACGCCGGCGTGAGCCGCCTCGCGGGCGAGAGACTCCAGGTCCGGTGGTTTCGAACAGGCGCAGATGACGGCCCGCGCCGCCTCTGGCGAGACCAGTCCTTCCGCCGCGCAGGCGCCGGCCAGGGCGGCCTCGAATCGAAGGGCCGCCCGCACCGTGGCCGCGTCGCCGAAGACATCGATCATCTCCGGCGTCGAAGCGGCCAGGTCTCGGATCAGCGAGGTCACGGCGCGGCTCCCTAGAAGTCGAAGAACACGGTCTCGCCCTCGCCCTGCAGGACGATGTCGAAGCGCCAGCTGTGCGCGGATGCGGCGACCGCGGTGGCCATCAGCGTCTGGCGACGGGGTTCGGGGACAAGCGAGAGCACGGGGTCGTCGGCGTTGTCCGCCTCACCCCCGAAGTAGAGTCGCGTGACGAGCCGTTTCAGCAGTCCCCGCCCGGATATCCCGAATGCGATGTGGGGAGCCTGGGCGCGGCCGTCGGGTCCCGGAGCGGGCCCCGGCTTCAGGGTGCGGAACCGATACGCCCCGTCGTCGTCGGTGGCGGCGCGGCCGAACCCGATGAACCCCTCCGGATCGTCGGTGTTGTAACGCCCCGAGGCGTCGGCCTGCCAGATCTCGACCAGAGCGTCGGGCAGGGGGTCACCGGCCCCGTCCGTGACGCGGCCGACGATCTCGATGATTTCCCCGGCGATCTCGCCTCGCGACGCCGGTCCGGCCAGCAGGTAGTGCGCCTCGGGCACGAGGTCGGCGCGCGCGCCGAGGTCCGACGCACCGACCAGATCCGCGCCGCCCTTCCAGGGCAGCCCGTAGTGAAAGAAGGGCCCGACCGTCTGCCACGGGGTCTGGCCGAACAGGTCGGGGCGCTGAGGGGGCGTCGGCATGGTCAGGCCTCCATGGGCGTCGCGTCATGCCCCCGCAGAACGACATCGAAGCGATAGCCGAGCGCCCAGGAGGGCTCCGTGAGATCCAGGTCGAACCGGGCGACCAGCCGATCGACGAACGGCGCGGGAACCGCTCCCGCGATCGGGTCCAGCGCAATCAGCGGGTCGTCGGGAAAGTACAGCTGTGTCGTCAGTCGCGTGGCGAAGGCTGGGCCCAGCAGGGAGAGGTGGATATGGGCCGGTCGCCAGGCGTTCGGATGATTGCCCCAGGGATAGGCGCCCGGACGAATGGTGACGAAGCGAAATCGGCCCTCGTCATCGGTGATGACCCGCCCGGCGCCGGTGAAGTTCGGGTCGAGCGGCGCGTCCCACTGGTCCTTCTTGTGGATATATCGGCCGGCCGCGTTGGCCTGCCAGATCTCCATCACCGTGCGGGGGACCGGGCGGCGGCGATCATCGAGCACCCGACCGGCGACGATGATCCTCTGTCCGATGGGCGGGGCGGCGTGCTGCGTCGTCAGGTCGGCCATCGCCGCGCCCATCAGGCGCGTCCACTGGGTCGGGCCGGTGGTCTCGGTCACGGTCTGCGGTATCCGGACCGACGCTTCGCGCGGGGTCCGCAGGAGGGTCGATCGGTAGGGGGGATACAGCAGGGCAGGCTGCCCGGCGTCCTCACGCCTGAAGGAGATCGGGCCGGTCATGAAAGGGCTCCGCAGATGAAGTCGGCGTCCGTCTTCGCCCGGACCTCGTCGAGCGACACGTCGGGGGCGAGTTCGATCAGGACCAGCCCGCCTCCCCGTCGTTCAAACACGGCCAGGTCCGTCACGATCAGGTCGACGCAGGCCGCTCCGGTCAGGGGCAGCGCACAACGCCTCAGGATCTTGGGTCGTCCCGCGCGACTGGTGTGGTCCATGATGACCACCACGCGCCGCACGCCGGCGACCAGGTCCATCGCCCCGCCCATCCCCTTGAGCGTCTCGCCCGGGACGCTCCAGTTGGCGATATCGCCGGCCTGGGAGACCTCCATCGCACCGAGAATGGTGAGGTCGACGTGGCCGCCACGGATCATCGCGAAGCTGTCGGCCGACGAGAAGAAGCTCGAGGTGGGAAGTTGGGAGACGGTCTGCTTGCCGGCGTTGACCAGGTCGGGATCGACCTCGTCCTCGAAGGGAAACGGGCCCATGCCCAGCATCCCGTTCTCGCTCTGCAGGATCACCTCGACGTCCGGCGGGATGTGATTGGCGACGAGCGTCGGAATGCCGATGCCGAGGTTCACATACTGGCCGCTGACCAGTTCGCGGGCCGCGCGGGCGGCCATCTCGTCCCGCGTCCAGGCCATCAGGCTGTCTCCGCCGGGCGGGGCCGGGTCGTCAGGTTCTCAACGCGTTTGGGCGCGTGGCTGCGGATGACCCGATCGACGTAGATGCCGGGCGTGTGCACGGAGTCCGGGTCGAGACCGCCCGCCGGCACGATCTCCTCGACCTCGGCGACCGTGACCCGTCCCGCGGTCGCCATGACCGGATTGAAGTTGCGGGCAGTCTTGCGGAACTGGAGGTTGCCCGCGGGGTCGGCCTTCCAGGCTCTGACCAGGGAGAGGTCCGCGCGGAGCCAGCGCTCGCGGATATAGGTGTGGCCCTCGAAAATCTCCGATGGCTTGCCTTCGGCGACGATCGTGCCGACCCCCGTGCGCGTGTAGAAGGCCGGGATGCCAGCGCCGCCCGCGCGCACCCGCTCGGCGAGCGTGCCTTGCGGCGCCAGCTCCAGCTCGACATCACCAGCCTCCAGCCGTTCCGCGAACAGGCGGTTTCCGCCGATGTAGGAGCTGACCATCTTGCGGATCTGGCGGTTTTCCAGAAGGGTCCAGAGGCCCACGCCCTGCGCGCCGCAGTTGTTGGAGATGATGGTCAGGTCGCGGACGCCGGATCGGCGAACGGCCGCGATCAGGTCTTCGGGAATTCCGACGAGCCCGAATCCGCCGGACATCAGCGTCATGCCGTCGAACAGGAAGCCCTTGAGGGCCTTGTCGGCGTTGGCGAAGATCTTGCCGCTCATGGGTCTCAACTCAGCGGAAGGCCGACGTAGTTTTCGGCGAGGGTGGTCTGGGCGGCGCGCGAGCCACGCAGGTAGGCGAGCTCAGCGAGCTGGATTCGCCGATCGAACGGATCGGTGTCGGGGAAGCGGTGGGTCAGGCCTGTGAACCACCAGGAGAAGCGTTCGGCCTTCCAGACCCTGGCCAGGGCGCGGGGGGCGTAGCGATCGAGCGCCCTGTCGTCGCCGCCCTGGCAGTGGGCGATCAGCGCCTCGGCGAGATAGATGACGTCCGAAGCCGCGAGGTTCAGGCCCTTGGCCCCCGTAGGCGGCACGATGTGGGCGGCGTCGCCGGCGAGGAACAGACGGCCGTGCCGCATGGCCTCACAGACGAAGCTGCGCAGCGGCGCGATGCTCTTCTCGAACGACGGCCCCCGGGTGACCGTCGCGGCCGCCGACCGGCCGAGCCGCAGGCAGACCTCGTCCCAGAACCGCTCATCGGGCCAGTCCTCGACCCGGTCGGCGAGACTGCACTGGACGTAGTAACGGCTCCGCGTGGGCGATCGCATGCTGGCCAGTGCGAAGCCGCGCTCATGGTTGGCGTAGATCAGCTCGTCCTCGCAGGGCGGGACTTCGGCCAGGACGCCCAGCCAGCCAAACGGATAGACCCGCTCGAAGGTCGCCTGGTCCGCGCCGGGTATGCTCGCGCGACAGACGCCGTGGAAACCGTCGCAGCCGGCGATGAAGTCGCAGGCGAGGCGTTGTTCCTCGCCGGCCTGCCGCCAGGTGACCGTCGGGCGGTCGGAGTCGATGTCGTGCAGGGTCACCGCCTCGGCGTCGTAGACCACCCGCAGCCCTCGCGCGGCGGCGCCGTCTCCAAGGTCCTTCATCACCTCGGACTGGCCGTAGACCATGATCGTCGAGCCGCCGGTCAGGGCCTCCATGTCGATCCGGAAGAGATCGCCGTCGCAGGCGATCATGGTTCCCGAATGAACCAGACCCTCGCGGCGCATGCGGGCGTCGAGTCCG
The DNA here is from genome assembly GCA_035441225.1 of Caulobacter sp. GTDB lineage: Bacteria > Pseudomonadota > Alphaproteobacteria > Caulobacterales > Caulobacteraceae > Caulobacter. The sequence continues at coordinate 21,488 of DAORNX010000002.1, read as the reverse complement.
AGCCGGGCCATAAGGTCGATGGTCACCTGTTCGAGCACGCCGGCGCGAACCCGGCCCTCGACATAGTCGCGGCTGCGCTGCTCGAGCACCACCGTCTCGATACCGGCCCGGTGCAGCAGGTGGCCGAGGAACAGACCGGCCGGGCCGGCTCCGACGATGACGACCTGGGTCCGTCCGCTCATTGTCCAGGTCCGACCGGCGTCAGCCAGGCGAGCCGGTCCCGCGATCGGCCGCGCACAGCTGCGTGGAAGGCGGCCTGGACCTGCAGGGTGACCGGGCCGGGGCAGGCATGGAGCGGCCGGTCGTCGACTGACGAGACGGGCGTCAGTTCCGATGCCGTGCCGGTCAGAAAGGCCTCGTCCGCGATATAGAGCTCGTCGCGGGTGAGATGGCGCTCGACCACCGGATGGCCGAGGTCGGCCAGCAGCGTGATCACGCTGGCGCGCGTGATACCCTCCAGAACGGACGTCCGGGGCGGGGTGGCGATCTCGCCGTCCCGGACCACGAATATGTTGGAGGTCGAGGCCTCCGCCACGAAGCCGGAGACGTCGAGCATCAGGGCGTCGTCGAATCCGAGCGACCGGGCTTCCTGGTTGGCCAGCATCGAGTTGATGTACAGCCCGTTGGCCTTCGCCTTGAGCAGGACGGCGTTGTGATGGTGGCGGCTGAAGGACGATACCTTCAGGCGAACGCCCCGCTGGGCCGCGCCAGCCCCCAGATAGTCCTCCCAGGGCCAGGCGATGACGGCGGCGTGGAGGCTGTTCCCGGCCGCCGAAACGCCCGGATTTTCACCACCGAGGAAAACCACCGGCCTCAGGTAGCAGCCGCCGTAGCCGTTGGCTCGAATAACGGCGAGGCAGGCCTCGTCGATCTGTTCGGGAGTCCAGGGCAGGGTCAGGCCGACGATCTTGCAGGAGTTGAACAGGCGCCGTGTGTGCTCGCGCAGTCGGAAGACCGCTACGCCCGACTCGCCGTCATAGGCGCGCACGCCTTCGAACGCGCCCATGCCGTGATGCAGGGTCTGGGACAACACGTGCACCCGCGCCTCGCGCCAGGGGATAAGCGCGCCGTCCAGCCAGATGAGACCGTCCCGATCCTCGAGGTTCATGCGGCTATATCCCTGCCCACGCGCGGCAAGGCCGCGATCAGGGCGGACAGCGCCCGGCCCTCGTCGTCACGCCGGGCGGCCAGTCGCGCCTGCAACACCGCGTCAGCGGCATGGGCTTCGGGCAGGTCGCCAGCGACCGCGGGCTCGACCACGGCGTCAAGCACGCGAAAGAACGCGCCACGGGTCCGCTCCAGCGTGGAAGCGTACCCCTTGACCAGCGATGCGGCCTCGACCACCTCGCGCGCAAGCGCTGTCGACAGGGGCGCGGCACGCTCAACCAGGCCGAGCCAGCGGTCGACCAGGGCTTCCCGGTCGGCATGAATGAAACTGAGCGGCCGCAGGGGCCGCAGCGCGGCCAGTCCCCGAAGCAGCAGATAGCCCCACACGGCCGTCGTCTCGATCTTCAGGGACCAGGCCAGCGCCGAAAGGCGCGGCGAGGCGGCGATCCTGGCGGAAAGGAACCGTCCGGCCGCGGCAGGCAACAGGGCCACGGCTTCCGCCAGGCCTGGCTTCAAGAACTCATGGATCCGACAGGGATCGCCGGGCGCCGCGCCGGCTTCGCGGCGCACGCGCGCCAGCCGTCGGGGATCGATCTTCAGCTGGGCGACCCGGATTACATCTTCCTGCGACATCAGCAGCGCCAGCTGCCGGGCCGTGGCCTCGGTCAGGGCGCCATCAGCATCCAGGCGAGCGATCCTGCCGACCCGGTCGAGATAGGCTTTCGCGTGCCGCCGCCCCTGGTAGTCGATGAGACGCGCGACGCCATGGGCGGCGGTTTCGCGGGCCCCCGCGGGAAGGCCGTGAAGCTCGCGCTCGAGATCGGTGGCGGGAGGCTGGGGATCGTCGGGTCGTCGGAGCGGCGCATCCCGGTTCTCGGCCGCGGCCATACCGGCCGAGAAGCCCGCGAGGTTCGCGGCGCCGCCCGAACCGTTCGCATCCAGCGCGGCCTCGAACGACGCCGCGCTGATCGGCAAGGCGCCGGTGGCGGCGAGCGCGCCGAGCAGCACGGCGTTGGAGCGCGAGCCATGGGCCCCGGCCAGCGTGGCGGCGTCGAACAGCAGGGTTTCGCGCGCCATGTCCCGGGCCGCGGACAGGATCCTGTCGCCGTCAACCCGTCCATCATCGGGCGCGGCGCGCTCAGAAATGGTGAAGACCCTGTGGGTCGACGCGATCAGGCGAGTCCTGTCGGGCGTGACGAAGCCTCGCAGCATCGCCCGTCCCGCCTCGACCAGTTCGCTGGCGACCAGAATGTCGATCCGGCCTGGCACCGGATGCAGACCCATCACCGCTTCGCCCCCGCCGCCCGGCTGGATCTCGAGGTAGTAGCTGGTGGCCCCGGTTCGCTGGGCGACGCCGGGAACGGAGGTGGCGGACACGGCCAGCCCCTCCAGTGTCGCCGCCCGGGTGATCCACTGGGCGAGCAGACCGCCGCCTTCGCCACCGAGGGCGCAGATCAGGACCGTGATCGGATCCGGTGAGCTCATGCCGCGACCGCCGCGCCGGAGGCCCAGACCCCGACCCTGTGCAGCCAGCGCTCCCATCGACGCGGATTGCGGACCAGCTCGGCCCGATAGAACGAGGGGCAAAGCTGGGCCGCATGGGCCACCTCGCCGCACAGCCCGCATCCGACGCAGTCGTTGTCCACATGGGCGACCGGATCATTGCGCAAGGGATCCGATCGCGGCCGGAGCGTCAGGGAGGGACAGCCTGACAGGCGGATACAGGCATGGTCGCCCGTGCAGATCGCCTCATCGACGCCGTACCTGATGCGCACGACACGCTCGCCGCGCGCCAGTCTCGCCGTCAACGCTGACCGCTCGCGCTTCTGGCGGGCGAGCATGCATTCGCCCTCCGCGACGATGACCTTCAGTCCGGTCTCAGCGGTGGTCACCGCTTCCCTGAGCAACGCGACCATGTCGGCGACGCGATAGGTCAGCGCCTTGCGCACCCAGCGGACGCCGACGGCCCTGACGGCTGCCTCGATCGAGGCCGCGAGACCCTTGCGGCTGCTCGGTATGTCCTGGATCCCGGTGGCGGAGCTGTAGCCATTGTCCAGCACCACGAGAATCTGGTCGGCCTGGTTGAAGGCGCCGCCGGCGACGCCGGTGATCAGACCATTGTGCCAGAAGCCTCCATCGCCCATCACGGCCAGCGGGCGTCGGGCCTGAAAAGGCGCGACGGCCTGCGACGAGGCAAGCGACATGCCATAGCCGAGAATGGTCTGGCCCGAGTCAAAGGGCGGAAAGGTCGCCAGGGCGTGGCAACCGATGTCGGCGGCGACATGCAGCGGTCCGGTGTCCTTCTGGACCAGCTTCAACGCCGTGAAGAACGGACGTTCCGGGCAGCCCACGCAGAAGCTTGGCGGTCGGTCCGGAACACCGCCCAGCGCATCGGTCGCCTTGGCCCGCGCGGTGGCCACGCTGGCCTCCCAGCCATCATCGACCGCCTCGAGGCTGGCCCTCGCCAGGAAGCCGCGCAGTCCCGCCCGCACGGCTTCCGCCGTATATTCGCCGGCGGGCGGGAGCAGGTCCTTGCCATGCAGGGCCGTGGACAGACCCGCCCGCCTGAGAGTCGCGCCGATGAACTGCTCGATGTAGTCGGGAGCGCCCTCCTCGAAAATCAGCACGGCCCGCTTGTCCCGGCAGAACCCGGCGATCTCCTCGGGCGCGATCGGATGGACGACGTTGAGCACCAGTATGGGCAACCGGCTGGCGCCACCGCGGTCAGCGAACCCGAGGCGCGCGAGCTCCGGGAGCACCGTGTTGAACAGGCCGCCCTGCACGATCAGGCCGACATCGGCTATGTCGCCGTCGATCAGGTCGTTCAGCCGATGGTCACGGATGTAGTCCAGCGCGGCAGGCAGCCGCCGGGAAAGCTTGTCCTTCTCCTGGAGGAAGGTCGACGGCGGGTGTGACAAGCGACCGTAGTCGAACGGCGCCGGCGCGATCGGTCGCGCCGCCCCGGCGTGGGCGGGACGGACATTGTCCTTCGTCGTGAACACGCCGTAGCGATGGCAGGCGCGGATCCGCAACTCCATCATCACCGGCGTGTTGCTGGCCTCGGACAGGGCGAAGGCGTGCTCGACCATGTCGACAAGCCGGGCCGTGTCGGGCCGCGGATCGAGCAACCAGACGGATGACTTGAGCGCGAAGGCATGGCTGCGTTCCTGGATGACGCTGGCGCCTTCGCCGTAGTCCTCTCCAAGGATTATCAGGACACCCCCCGTGACCCCGGCCGAAGCGAGATTGGACAGGGCGTCCGAGGCGACGTTGGTGCCGACCACGGACTTCCAGGTGACCGCGCCGCGCAGGGGGTAGGCGATCGAGGCGCCGAGCAGCGCGCCGGCGGCGGCCTCGTTGGCGCAGGTCTCGAGGTGCACGCCCAGTTCGTCGAGCAGGTCGCGCGACTGGACCATGACGTCGAGCAGATGGCTGACCGGCGCGCCCTGGTATCCACCGACATAGGCGACGCCGGATTGCAGCAGCGCCTTGGTCACCGCAAGGACGCCCTCGCCGCGGAAGGTCTCGCCCGCGCCAAGGCGCAGTTGGGCCGCTTCGCTCGCGAATGAGACTTCCATGTGGCCGTGACTCCTCCAGCCATAGCTTAGGCCGGGTGTCCAAAACCAATGCGGACGTCCGTCACGAAGGGCCCGTCGCTCATCCCGCAGACCGGACGGCCGGTCCCGCGACCCTCCGGGGTCGCTATGCTGCCGTCATGGGAGCTCCGAGAGTGGCCATCGTCGGGGGCGGCATCGCTGGCGTGGCGCTGGCCTGGCGGCTGGCCGCGCGATTCAGCGTCGTCGTGCTGGAGCGCGAGGATGGCCTTGGCTTTCACGCCACCGGTCGATCCGCCGCGGAATGGTCGCTGGTCCATGCCGAGGGTCTGACCCGGGTTCTGACCGCCGCCAGCGCCCCCTTCCTCGAAGCGCCGCCGGCCGGGTTCGCGGACCAGCCGCTCGTACGCCGGCGCGGCAATGTGGTCTACGTCAGGCCGGGGGGACTGGAGGCCTTCGCTGACCTGCTGGCGCATGGGCGGACCCTGCAGCAGGACCTCCAGGAAATCTCGCCTCGCGAAGCGGCGGGCCGCGCCCCGTTTCTCGACCCGGACCGGCTTTCGGCGGCCTTCTGGGACCCCTTGAACGGAGAGATCGACGTCGACGCCCTGCTCACCGGCTGCCAGCGCGCCGCAAGGCGAGCGGGAGCCGTGTTCAGGACGGGTGTCACCCTTCACGGCGCGGAGCGTCAGGCTGACCGGTGGCGGCTGGCGACCTCTGATGGCCCTGTCGACGCCGACCTGCTGGTCAATGCCGCGGGTCCGTGGGCCGACGCCGTGGCGCGCCAGTGTGGCGCGGATCCCCTGGGATTGCAGGCCCGCCGCAGGACGGCGATCACGTTCGACCCGGCCGAGGGGCTCGACATACGGGGACTCCCGTCCGCCGATGACGCCGAGAGCGGCTTCTACATCAAGCCCGAGGGTGGGCGGCTCATGGCCTGTCCCGGCGACGCCACACCGTCGGAGCCCTGCGATGCGCGACCCGAGGAAATCGACGTGGCGACGGCCGCCTGGATGGCCGAGGAGGTGACCGGCCGCCCCGTCCGTCGGCTTGGCGCGACCTGGGCCGGACTGCGCACATACGCTCCGGACGACCAGCCGGTTGCCGGCTGGGATCCGAAGGTCCGGGATCTGTTCTGGCTGGCGGGCCTCGGCGGCGCCGGCCTGATGACGTCGCCGGCCCTTTCAGCGGCAGCGGCGGCGATCCTGGAGACTGGAGACACGCCGCCAGCGCTCGCCCGGGACGGAATCACCGCGGTGGCGTTGTCGCCCGCGCGCCTCTAGGCCAGGAGCCGGTCCACCAGCGCCGACACGCCGGTCCGGACCGGGTCGACACAGGGCAGGCCCAGTTCGCGCGAGGTCCGGGCCATCAAGGCTTCAGCCTTGTCAGCCGACAGCCTGGAGGTGTTCATCGAGATCCCGACACAACGCACGTCGGGATTGGTCAGGCGGGCGGCCTCGAGGTTGCGGGCGATGGCCAGGGGCAATGAAGGGGTCGCGAAGTCCTCGAACTCGTGCAGACGCTCCCGCCCCGCCTCGTGACAGACGACGATGGCGTCGGGCTGGCTGCCATGGATCAATCCCAGGGTGACGCCCGCGTAGGCGGGATGAAACAGCGAGCCCTGACCCTCGATGACGTCCCACTGGTCGGCCGGTATCGCCGGTGACAGCGCTTCGACCGACCCGGAAATGAAGTCCGACACGACCGCGTCGACACAGACGCCCTCGCCGGCGATGAAGATGCCGGTCTGCCCGGTAGCCCGGAACCGGGCGCTGACCCCGCGCGCGTTCAATTCCCTGGCGACGGCCAGGGAAGCGTACATCTTGCCGACCGCGCAGTCGGTGCCGACGGTCAGCAGGCGGCGTCCGCCGCGTCGGCTGCCCCGGCCGATGGGCGGCGCCTCGCGGGGATGGCGTATGTCGTCGATGCGGCGACCCAGTCGCCTCGCGGCCTCGGCCAGAACGGGAACATCGGCGATCCGCCCGTGCAGGCCGCTGGCGATGTTCAGGCCAGCCTCAAGCGCTTCCAGAAGGAGGCCGGTCCAGGCCCCGGAGATGTAGCCGCCGGCGTTGGCGACCCCGACCACCAGGGTCCGCGCGCCCAGCGCCGCGCCTTCGGCTGGAGAAACCCTCGGCAGGCCAAGGCTCACGGCGCAACCCGGCAGGGCGACCTCGCCGACGCAGATGTCCGGTCGCCAATGGGCTACGCCCGCCGCCGTCTTGGCCAGAATCCGGTCCTGCACGTCGCCGAGGAAGAGCAGATAGGGGGTTTCAAGACTGACTTCAGACATGGTCGTAACCTCGCGAACACGAGATCGACCCTAGCCACGGCACTTCCTGACGACAGGGTCAGGGCTCACTTTGGGACGGGCGAGCGTCACGCCCGGCCGACTCAGGGCGCTTGTTGACGCCGTCCTGCAGCACGTCCTTCGGCAGGACCCCGAAATGGCGCCGGAAAAGTTTCGCAAAGCCGCCGGGGTCCGCATACCCAACGGTTTCGGCGGCCTGGGCGACCCCCATCCGGCCTTCCTTGAGCAGGGCGTAGGCCTCCTCCATCCGTTTCATCTGGAGAAACTGGGAAATGGTCACGCCGAAAATGTGTTTGAAACCGTAGGCCAGCTTGTTGCGGTTCAGCCCGACGCGACGGGCAAGACGCGTGACCGGCGGGGGCGCGGCGTAGTTCTCCAGGAGAATCTCCTGGGCCTCGCGCAGCCGGACGATGTCCCGCTCATAAAGGCGGACGGGAAGCACGCGCGTCTCGTCGCGACGCGCCATGGCGTCCAGCGCCAGGCACAGCAGCTCCCCCGCCTTGGCCTCGGCGTAGGCCCGTCGCAACGCGCCCTGGAAGCCGCAGTCGAGCAGGTCGGCGCAGGACTGGCGCATGGCGCCGGAAAGCGGCAGCCGCAGGCTGAAGAACTCGGCCGCGCCGCCGTCCAGATAGGCGCGGGGAGGCTCGGGCATCCAGTCCGGCGGGCCGCCGAGCAGCCGCTGAACGAACGACGGCTTCAGCTTGAGGGAGACCTGGCGGAACCGGGTCCCGCTCGGAATCCAGACGATCTTCTCCATCCCGGCCGGATGGAGGTCGACGCCGAAAAACGTGGCGTCGGGCTCCATGGGCTCTTCCTGCTCGGCCGCCATCTCGGTCGAAGCGCCCTCAAGCCGGAACTGGAAGGTCAGGAAGTCCTCCTCGACGAACTTCAGGGTCCAGTCGATGTTGGCCGTGGTGTCGACCATGACGACGAACAGATCGTCGGAAGCCCGGATGAACTCGCGATATCCATCGCCCTCGACGCCATCGAGCTGGTATCGCGCGCCGACGCCATCGGCGAGGGGCTGAGCCTCGTCCAGGCGACCGGCCTGAGGGCGATCCGCCTGCCTGACAAAGTGGGTCACGTCAGCGGCGGCGACATCCGGCAGTCGCGAGGGGTCGGCCTTGAGCAGCGCCACGACGCCACCTCCGTCAGGACGACCGCGCCCGTCGCGCCATCCCGGTCCCGATGCTAGCTCAGCGACTTCAAACAGCAAGGATGCTCCCCTCCGGCGTGACCTGGCATCGCCTCGGGAGCCCGGCAAACAGGCGCGAATCCAGCTGGATGATCGGTGTCGCGGCATGACCCATCTCGCGGGCGACGATCGCGCCAAGGGCGGTGATCGCATCGACCTCGCCCAGGACCAGCGCGGCCGGGCCGGCGCCCCGCGCGACCAGTTCGAGCAGGACCGAACTCCCGGAGCTTGACCCGATCAGGCGCTCGATCACCACGACCCGTCCGGTCATTGACTGGCCAGCCTGCGGATGGCGGGGGTCGGTCACGCGGCCATCCTTCGGATCGACCCCGCCCCAGAAGCTGATCGGACGGGTAAGGTGCAGGACCTCGCCCGATCCCTCGCCCGCGACAATCACCTCGCCATTCATGACCAGGCCCTCTCGTCGCGGACGACCCGTCCGGCGACGGCGCTTTCGACGCAGTCGCCGAGGGTGCCGAACACGGACTCGTAGCCGGTGTTGGCTGGTCCATAGTGGGCGAACTTGCCGGAGTTGGTCATCAGCACCCCCCCCGGCCCGCGCTTGAGAATGGGCGTGGCGACCACGCAGGTGTCGATGACGATTTCCACGCCGCGCGCTTCCAGGGCTTCGAGCCGGCCCGCTTCCGCCAGCCGGTCCGCGACGTGGCGCCCGGTGCAGATATAGACCGGCGCGCGCGTGGCGCGACCGGCCAGCGCGGCCTCGAAGGCGTCGATCTCCGCTTCCGAGAAGTGCGGGCTGCCAAGGGCGACGACGTCCAGCCGTTCGCCAGCGACCGTGGACAGGCTGTCCCGCGCCGTGCGGACCATGTCGGGCGTGAGGGCCACGACCCTGGCGGGCGGTCGACCCTGCAGGGCGGCCTCCAGGGTCGGCGCCTCGGGGGTCACGCCGGCCACGTGGAACAGGGCCACCGCCCCGGTTGACGCCGCGGCGGCGCCGAGTCCCTTGAGCTGATCCTCCGTGGTCGAGGAAGGAAGGCCGTCGATGACGGCGATCTCCCCGCCGGATTCCCGGCCAAGCCAGGCGCCGAGCACCGGATAGAAAGCCTCCATCGCCTTCAGTCGATCTGAAAGGCCGTCTGTGGTCACGACCAGCCGCGCCGCGCGGTTCTCGGGAATGTGCAAACCATAGCGCGGCGCGCGGCCGGTCACCGCGCAGCAGATGTCCATGAAGTCGCCGTACCGGTTCGTCCGGGCGCCGAGTACGGAATTGACGAAGACGACGGCATTGCTTTCGGCCCAGGCGATGTCCTGGCCCACGGCCGGCCGGTGGCCGGCCTGATACGGCGCGCAGGTCCAGGTCGGCTTGCAGCCGAGCGCCTCATAGGCGCGCATCAGCCGCAGGGCCAGGTCGTGGTCCTCCGCTGACAGGAGCATGCGGTCCGGGCGTCGGAGATCGACGGCGCCGACGTTCAGCGTGGAGGGAACAACGACCTGCGCCCGCCCTTCGACCAGCCGTTCGGCGAAGTCGACGCCGGCCGGACCGTGGTAGAGGCAGCCGTCAATGTGGCTCGAGGCGATCGGAATCAGCCGGTCCGCGCCGAGAATGCGCCCCATGTCCACGAGGATCCGCATCGCCATGGCCACGCCCGGCCCGCAGGCGCCCTCGAGCCAGGAATTTTCGTCCGCTGTCAGTTCCATGCCGTTGGCCTATCACGGCGGTGGGGACGGTCATCCCCCGCTTTCCGTCAAAGTGACAATCCCCCGCCAACCGGGGATTTCCGCCTTGACGCTCGCGCCCCTGCTTGCGGCAGGGTGTCCCCGGGGAGGCTCTCAATGCGCCAGTCGGACGCCGCCAACGCCATCATCGCCGGACTGAGCCGCCGCGACGCGCCTGGCGGCGTCGCCGGCGTCGTGGTGAATGGCGAGATGGTCTGGCGGGGCGCCTTCGGGCTCGCTGATCTGTCTACCGGCGCCGTGTTCGCCCCGGACACGCGCTTTCATGTCTGCTCGATCACAAAGACCTTCACCGCCCTGCTGCTGGGCCTGCTGGAGGCCGATGGCGCCCTTTCGATGGACGATCCGCTGCGCCGCCACCTGCCGTCGACGCCGGACTACGACACCCCCCTGACCCTGCGCCATCTGGTGACCAACAGCAGCGGACTACGGGACTATTTTCCGCTGATGTGGCTGGAGGCCGGGCGAATGGTCGGCGCCTATCCGCGGGAGCCCATGGAGCGGCACGCCCTGGCCCAGCCGACCCTGATGTTCCCGCCCGGCAGCCGGTATTCCTACTCCAACAGCAACTTCGTGGCGCTTTGCCGGGTCATGGAGTCCCTCACCGGCCAGACCTACGCGACGCTTGCGCGCGAGCGAATTCTCGAGCCGCTGGGCATGGCCCGCAGCGAGTTCCGCACCCAGACCATCCCCGAGCCGGCGGAGTCCGCCCTCGGCTACTTCGAGGACGGGGACGGCGGCTTCCGCGCGCCTCGCCTTGACGTTCACGAGGCAGGCGATGGCGGTCTGTGGAGCACGCTGGATGACATGGCCCGGTACGGGGCGGCGCTGGCGTCGGGCGCCTTTGGCCCGCCGGACCTGATCGCTCGCCTGACGGCGCCCACCCTGCTGACCAGCGGTCATTCGAGCTGGTACGGCAGCGGCTTCGGCACGGGAGAGCGCGGCGGCGCGCGCTGGTTCGGCCATGCCGGCGGACTGGCGGGCATGTCGACCAACCTCGCCTGCTTCCCCGATCACAAGGCGGCCGTGATCACGGCGTTCAACGGGCCGGCGGGTGACGCCGAGGAGCTTGGCTTCCGGCTGGCGGACATCTTCCTGGATCTGCGACCGGCGCCGCGGCCGCATGCCGGCAAAACGCTGCCGGCGACGGACTGGGCCGGTTGCTGGCAGGACGAGCGCGCGGGCCTGACCGCCGAAATCTCGGTGAACGGCGAGCGGGGTGAACTGACCCAGTTCGGCTGGACCGTGCCCTTGTCGGCCACCACCCCGGACGTCCTGGAGGATCCGGAAAGCGCGACCATCGTGCGGCGGCTGGGGAAGGACAGTCTCTCGCTGGCGGCCGGCCGGGGGGCGCCCGTAACCCTGACCCGCCGACCGGCCGGAGCCGCCCGGGCGCCGACGGGGGTCTTTCAGGGGCTCGAGGTCGAGACCCGGCTGGAGATTCGCGACGAGGGCGCGGTGCTCTACGGCCGCGACGGTCCATCGCCCGTCTATCCCCTCAAGGCCGCGGCGCGGGATGTCTGGACCTTGCTGCGCCCGGAAGGCGGCCGCGCCGGGGTGGTCATCACCCGAACCCCCGACGGCTCCCTGCTTGTTTCAATGGCCAAGGCCGAACGCATTCTGTTCCGGAGACTTCCATGACCGCCGTGACCGGCCTGCCCAATCTGCCTGTCGAGGCGTACCAGAAGGCCGAGGCGCTGCTGTCCTGGAACGCGGTGAAGCTGGTCCGCAACGCGTCCGTTTCGCCGATCTGGGAGACCGACAGCAGGGGGTTCAAATATCGCCGTCAGGAGGCTGACGGCACGGAGCAATGGGTCAGGATCGACGCCGCCAGCGGAGAGCGCACGCCGGCCAGCCCGCCCGCGAAGACCGACCAGCCCTGGCGGGATGGCGAGTTGCCGTCACCGGATCGCCGGTACGCCCTTCGCCTGGACAACCACAACATCCTCGTTCGCGACATCGCCTCGGGCGACGAGCGGCCGCTGACCACAGACGGCGTTCCGCTGCATGGCTGGGGTGGCTCCCCGGGCACGAACCTCGAACCTGTGACCCAGACCCGATCGGGACGGCATCCCCTTCCCGTGGCAGCCTGGTCGCCGGATTCCCGGCGCGTCGTCGCCCACAGGATCGATGAGCGGGGCCTGAAGGACTTCCACTTTCTTGAAGCCTGTCCGAAAGACGGCGCGGCGCTGCCGAAGCTCTATTCGGTGAAGTTCTCGACGCCGGACGACGCAGTGCTCGCCACGGCCCAGCTGGCCATCTTCGACATCGAGACCGGCGCGTCGCGGCCCATCCAGCTGCCGCCCGAGCTGATCACGCGAGAGTCGCCGATCGAGCGGGCCCAGGTCTGGTGGTCGGCCTCCGGCGCGGTGCTGTTCGTCATGGTGGTCGACCGGGGGGACAAGGCCTTCCATCTGCACAGGGTCGATCCTGCCACGGGCGCCGCGACCCTGCTGTGGACCGAGGCGAGCCAGACCTATGTCGAGGCCAACGTCGGCTGGAACGAACCGATCGGCCGGGTCCTCGACGACGGCGGCAAGCTGCTGCTGATGTCCGAGCGCAGCGGCTGGATGCACCTCTGGCTGCACGACGGCCTGACCGGCGCGCCGCTGGTCCAGCTCACCTCCGGCGACTGGGTGGTGCGGGAGGTCGTCCGCGTCGACGAGGCCAATGGCCGGGTGTTCTTCCTCGCCGGGGGTCGAGAGCCTGATCGCGACCCCTACCTCCAGCACCTCTATTCCGTGCGGCTGGACGGATCGGACCTGACCCTGCTGACGCCGGAGCCGGCCGAGCACCGCGTCGCTGTCTGGTCGCCGCCGCCCTTCCTGACCTGGCGCGGATATCCGGATTTCAATGCGCCGCGCGCCGAGGGCGTCTCGCCGGACTGCCGGTATGTGGTCGAGACCTACTCGACGGTCACCACGTCACCCGTCTCCGTGCTCCGCCGGACGGCGGACGGGTCGGTTGTGACCGTCCTCGAGACCGCCGACGTCGCGGCCCTGGAGGAGGCCGGCTGGACCTGGCCGGTCCCCTTCCGGGTCAAGGCCGCTGACGGGAAGACGGATATCTATGGGGCCCTGTGGCTGCCGCGGGGCTATGACGCCGCCGGCTCCTGGCCGGTGATCGACAGCATCTATCCCGGCCCCCAGACCATCCGCACGCCCAAGGCGGGCGTCTCTGGCGACCTGTGGGGCATGGGATCGCTGGCGGGCGGCGCGGCCATGGCCATGCTCGGCTTCGCCGTGGTGACCATCGACGCGACCGGGGGGCCGTTCCGCTCAAAGGCCTTTCACGACATTTCCTACGGCCGGATGGAGCGGGCAGGGGGGCTTGAGGACCATATGGCCGCCATTCGCCAGCTGGCGGAGCGCTACCCCGGGCTCGACCTCGACCGCGTGGGCATCTTCGGCTTCTCCGGCGGCGGCACCGCGACCTGCCGGGCCCTGTTCGAATATCCCGGATTCTTCAAGGCGGGCGTCGCGGCGGCGGGCAGCCACGATCTGCTGGGCTACACGGCCTACTGGGGCGAGAAGTACGAAGGCCTGTTCGAGGCGGAGTCCTACCGGCGGGTCCGGAACGGCAACCTTGCGGCCAACTTCCGGGGGAAGATCCTGCTTGTGGCGGGTGAGCTGGACGACAACTGTCACCCGGCGATGACCCTGCAGGTCGCTCAGGCCCTGATGAAGGCGCACAAGGACTTCGAGCTGCTGATCATGCCCGGACACAACCACATGACGCCCGGTGGCGCGGGCTATTTCACCCGCCGCCTGTGGGACTTCTTTGTCCGGCATCTCAACGGCCTGGAGCCGCCGCCCCACTATGTGCTCAAGGGTCCGCTGGACGAGGTGGTCTGACCATGGACATCGACTGGATCCGCGCGCTGCCGGTGGATTCGACCACCAAGGGCATGCCCGGCGGCCTTGAGGCCATGCCCCAGAGTCAGGTCGGAGAAATGGGCTGGAACGTCCTGAGGCAGGACCTGCCGTTCCCGCTCGCCGTGCTCAAACGCGAGGCGCTCGACGCCAACCGCACCTGGATGCGCGCCTTTACGGCGATGGCGGGGATCATGATCGCGCCCCATGGCAAGACCACCATGACGCCAGAGATTTTCGCCCTGCAGATGGCCGATGGCGCATTCGGAATCACCTGTGCGACGGCGGGTCACCTGGAAGTCTATCGCGCCGCCGGGGTGCCTCGCGTCATCCTCGCCAACCAGCTGGTCGGGCGGACCAACCTGCGTATGGCCCTGGCCCATCTGCGCGACCCTGCGTTCGACCTCTATTGCCTGGTCGACTCCGAAGCCGGCCTTGGCGCCATCGCCGAGACGGCCCGTGAGCTCGGTCTCGACCGGCCGGTCAAGGTTCTGATCGAGATCGGGGCGGCGGGCGCGCGGACCGGTGTGCGAACGATCGAGGAAGGCGTCGCCCTGGCCCGTCTCGCGGTAGCCCTCCCGGAAGTTCGGCTGGCCGGTGTGGAGACCTACGAGAGCATCTTTCCGGAGGCGGAGAAGACCGATCCGGAGCGGCCGGTTGCGGGTCTGCTGGACCTGGCGGCGATGGCCGCGGAACGGATCGCGGCGGAACTCCCGCCGTCGGCGGAGCCGTTCCTCCTCACCGCCGGCGGATCGGACTTCTTCGATCTGGTGGTCGAGCGCTTCCGTCGCCTTGATCTCGGCCGGCCGGTGGAGATCGTCATCCGCAGCGGCTGCTACATCACCCACGACAGCCTGCATTACGCGGACTGCATCAAGCGGCTGATCGCCCGGTCGCCGGGCGCTGGCGCCCTGCCGGGCGCCCTCCAGCCGGCGCTCGAGGTCTGGGGGGCTGTGCAGTCGCGGCCTGAAGCCGGCCGCGCCTATATCAATCTCGGCAAGCGCGACATCTCCTATGACTGGGAGCTGCCGACGCCGACCAGCTGGTACCGGCCTGGCCTGCACAGCGCCCCGCAGTCTTCGCCCGCGGGCTGGCGGACGTTGCGGCTGAATGACCAGCATCTGCATCTCGAAGTGCCCGCGGACGACGGGATCCGGGTTGGCGACCTGGTCGCCTTTGGCATCTCCCACCCCTGCACCACCTTCGACAAATGGCGCGTGATCCCGGTGGTGAACGCCGGCTATGACGTGGTGGACGCGTTCAGGACCTTTTTCTGAGCCTCGTAGATCACGACGGCGGCGGCCAGATCCTCGGCGGCGCAACCGACGGACTTGAACAGGGTGATGTCCCCCGCTTCCAGGCGACCCGGGCGCTCCTGACGGCATAGCTGCGTCAGGCTGGTCAGCGACCCGGGATCAAGCAGGCCGGACGCAATCGGCTGGCACAGGTCTCCGGCCTCCTGCGGGGCGCCTTCGAGTGTGTCGCAGAACACCCGTGCGCGCCGGATCGCCTCGTCGTCGGCTTCGCGCATCCGGGGCGTGAATCCACCCACGAGGTCGACATGGACGCCCGGACGCAGCCAGGCGCCCCGAACGATCGGGTCCGTCGACAGGGTCGCCGCGCTCACCAGATCGGACCGGCGGACCGAGGCTTCCAGGTCGTCTGTCGCGCTGACATGCAGGCCGGGGAGTTCCGACCGAAGTCGCGCCGCCACGGTCGCGGCCTTGTCGGCATTTCGCCCCCACAGCGCCACCTCGCGAAGAGACGGTCGCAAGGCCAGGTGAGCCCTGACCAGGTGCGCGGACAGCCGGCCGGCGCCGATCATCGTCAGGGTGGTTGCGTCCGTCCTTGCCAGAAAGGACGCCGCCAGCGCGGAGGCGGCCGCCGTCCGCCGGGCGGTCAGCTCTCCCCCCTCGATAAGGGCCAGGGGCTGGCCATCACTGGCGTCGAGCAACAGATACTGGCCCGAAACGGCCCTCCGTCCAGCCTGGCTGTTGCCGGGAAAGACGGTCGCGATCTTGACCCCGAGATAGCCGCCTTCGGTCCAGGCCGGCATGGTCAGCAGGGTCGCGTCGGGTGCGCCCGGAACGGGCACGCTGTAGTGGCCGCGCACGGGCGCGGTGACGCCGCCGCGGAACGCCTCCGCGATCGCGTCAACGAGCGTTGCGTAGCCTGCGGTCGCCGCGACCGCTTCGGTGCCGATGTGCATCATGTCCGGCTGGTCTAGCCGAGATGTCCGGTGAGGGGGAGAAATCCCGGGGCAAAGTGACATCGGGACGGCCGGCCGTGACGCGCCGCCGTTTCACATTTGCCCTTGGGGCATACGCTCTGGGTGCAGACCATGATGGTCAGCGCGCCCGGAACAGGAAATCCTGAAGGGCGAAAGAGGGGGTGGTTCAACATGTCATACCGCTTGCAAAATCTGTTGCTTGGCGTGGCGGCCGGCGCGCTTCTGGCGACGCCCGCGCTCGCCCAGAGCGCCACGACCGACACGACGGTGGATTCTCTGATCGTAACGGCCAACAAGCGCGAGCAATCGCTGCTGACGGTCCCAGGGAGCATCGCCGCGCTCGGCGAGGACGCCATGGACGACCTGATGGTCAATGATGTCCAGGACTATGCGGACCTGATCCCGGGTCTCGACATCACGGCGCCCGTGCCGGGCATTACCAAGATCACGATCCGCGGACTGTCGTCGGAGTCGGTGACCAGCAGCGTCGGCGTCTACATCAACGAGACGCCGGTGACGCAGAACGAGCTCGATCCGGATCTCAAGCTCTACGACGTCAACAGGATCGAGGTGCTGCGCGGCCCGCAAGGGACGCTCTACGGCGAAGGGTCGCTGGGCGGCACGGTCAAGATCGTCACCAATGCGCCCGACCTGTCCGGCGCCTACGGGTCCTTCGAGACCTCGGCTTCGCAGTTCGAGAACGGCGATGGCCTGAACTACTCCGCCGCCGGCTTCTTCAACGCGCCGCTGGGCGAGAACGCCGCTGTTCGCGGCGTGCTCAGCTATCGCAGCAACGCGTCCTGGATCACCAATCTCGGATCGGGGCACGCCGACAACGATGAACAGACCCTGACCGGCAGGATCGCGCTGAAACTGCGGCTGTCCGAAATGGCCGACCTCACGCTCACCTACATCGGCCAGAGCATCGAGCTGGGCGGGCCGCGCAATGTGATCAATCCGGCCCTCGGCGACCTGAAGCGGAGCACGCTGGTCGACGAGTCCGTTTCTGACGACCTCAGCATCCTCAGCGCCACCCTGGCCTGGGACCTGGGCTTCGCTGACCTGACCTCCGACACGTCCTACTACACCCGGACCCAGAACACGGTCGGCAACAACAACCAGACCGGCGGCACGCGCTTCTTCTACAACGAGATCAGCGGCGCTGCGGCCGGCTTCGGACCGTTCGCGCAGTTCGGCGCGCCTCCCGGATTCCCGTATGTCACGACACCGGAATCGTTCGTGGATTTCACTGGCGAGGCGGAGCAGCTGACCGAGGAAATCCGTCTGGTGTCGAAGCCGGGCGAGCGTTTCGACTGGATCGTGGGCGCCTTCTACAAGGACCGGCACGATACGAAGGACACCTACTTCGAGGGTGTGATCACCAACTCGCCGGTCGTCGATTTCTCCACCCTGGATATCCGCCGCAGCCGCACCCTGCTGACCTTCGACTGGCAGCAGATCGCGGTGTTCGGCGAGGTGACGGTGCACCTGACGCCCAGCCTCGATTTCACGGCCGGCCTCCGGTACGCCTCCGAAGAGGTGCACAACCGCGAGAACCTCGACGGGCTCTTCCAGTACAACTTCGGCACCTATCCTCCGACGTCGACGCCGGTCCAGTTCGGCCCGGTCTCGGACACGTTTGAATCGACGACGCCGCGGTTCGTCCTGTCCTACAAGATGAACGACGACTGGATGGCCTATGCGACGGCCTCGAAGGGGTTCCGCTCGGGCGGCTTCACCGGGGTGACGCCGTTCAAGCCGGACAGCGTCTGGAACTATGAAGTCGGCCTCAAGGGGCACACGGCGGACAACAGGTTCTCGATCGCCGGCGCGCTCTACCGGATCGAATGGACCGACGTGCAGGTGTTCGACGACATCGCCACGCCGCCCTTCTTCGCGGTGCGCAACATCGGCGAGGCCGAGGTCACGGGTCTCGAGCTCGAGGCCACGGCCAGGCCGACGGAGCGGCTGGAACTGTCGGCGGGCCTCAACCTGATCGACACCGAGATCACGGCGATCGACCCGAGCGCCAGCGATCCCGACATCATCGCCGCCAAGGGTAACGAGCTGCAGAAGGTTCCCAACCTCAGCTACTCTGCGTCCGGCACCTACACCTGGCCGGTCTCCGAAGGCTGGGAAGGGCGGGCCACCCTGAGCGTGGTCTACCAGGGGGAATCGTTCTCGGACTTCCGCAACCTGGCCTCCGAGGAACTCGACTCCTACACGACCGTCGCGACCCGCATCGGTGTCGAGAGCGACCGGTACAGCGTCTACCTCTTCGGTCGCAATCTGACCGACGAGCGGATTCAGCTGGACATCTCCGGACCCGGCAGCGCCGTCGTCGGGACCACCGTCGGTCGCCCGCGGGTGATCGGCCTCGAGTTCAAGGCGAAGTTCAACTGACACGGCCAGGCGGGGGTGGACGGCCACCCCCGCCGCACCGTTCCATAGCCCTGATGCCGAGGACCTTGTGATGACCTCTCGCGTACCCATCGGGCAGCTTGCCGCCTTCGTTCTCCCCAAACTGGCGCTGGGCCTGATCACGGCGCCATTCTTTTATGTCCTCCCGACCTTCTACGCCCAGAACACCAAGGCCACGCTGGCGGGGCTGGGCACCGCACTGATCGCATCGCGTCTGTTCGACGCCTTCACCGATCCCCTGGTCGGATGGCTGAGCGACAAGACCAAGTCGCCCTGGGGCGCTCGCAAGCCCTGGATCGTCGGCGGCGCGATCCTGATCGCCGCCTCGATCTTCTTCCTCTTTCAGCCGGGCGGCGACGCCACCGTCACGTACTTCCTGCTCTGGTCGCTGATCTTCTATCTCGGCTGGACCATGTTCGAGCTGCCATCAGACGCCTGGCTGACCGAGCTCACCCGCGACTACAACGACCGCTCGCGCATTTCCGGCTGGCAGGGTCTTGCCGCCCAGGCCGGCGGCTTTGTCTTTTTCGCCGCGTCAGTCACCGGGATCTTCGGCAAGGGAATGAGCGCCGAACTCCTGCGGGCCGTTGGCTGGGCCAGCCTGATCATCCTGCCCGGAGCGGTCGTTCTCGCCGCCATCGTCGTGCCTTCCGGCGCACAATCGGCAAAGGCGTTCGAAACCCCCAAACTCAGTGGGCTCTGGCAAGCCCTGCGCAGCAATGGCGCGCTCCAGGTGCTGCTCTCCTCGCAGCTGCTGGGTGGCTTCGGGGGCGGCATCTACCTCGGAACCCAGCTTCTGCTCCTGGATGGCTATTTCCACCAGGGCCACAACTTCGGCCTGATCTTCATGGGCTACCAGGTCGTTCATTTCGCGGCCATGCCGGTCTGGCTCAAGATCATCTACCGGTTCGGCAAGCACCGTTCGTGGGCGCTCAGCTGGGGCCTCTCTGCGGCCATGACGCCGCTGAGCCTTCTCGTGCCGCCCGGCGAGAACGCCATCGTGCCGCTGTTGATCCTCGCGATGATCCGCTCTGCCGTGGGGGGCGCCGATATCGTCGCGCCGCGCGCCCTGATGGCCGACGCCATCGACTACGGCATCCTCAAGACAGGCGAAAACTCGGCGGGCAGCTACTTCGCGGCTTCGTCGCTGGCGGTGAAGTTCTGCGCCGCCGTGTCGAGTGGCGTGGCCTTCTGGCTGCTGGCCATGATCAGCTACGATCCCAAGCCCGGCGCGGTGAACACCAGCAGCGCCATCGTCGGTCTGATCGTGGTCGGCATGCTGCTGCCGATGATCTGCAACGTGCTCGCCGCGTCGCTGATCTGGCGGTTCCCTATCGACCGGCGTCGGGCCAGCATCATCCGGCGGCGGGTCGAAGGCCGGCGTTCGCACGCCGCGCCGGCGGAGTAGGCAATGTCGGCGTTCCCATCTGTCAGCGTCTTCAGCGGCGACCTGGACGCGCGCATCAACGCCATCCTTGCGGCCTATGACGCGCCGGGGGCCGCTGTGGCCCTGGTTTCGAAGGGGCAGGCCTTCGCATCGGGATTCGGTCGGCGCCACCTGGCCCTTCCGGACCCCGTGGGCACAACCACGGCGTTCAACGTCGGCTCCACCTCCAAGGCCTTTTCGGCGACCGCCGTGGCGGTGCTCGTCGCGCGCGGGATCATGAACTGGGACGACCCGGTACGCCGGTGGCTTCCGGATTTCACGACCTGGCGAGAGTCCGACGCCGCCGCCATGACCCTGCGCGACCTGTCGGGCAATCGGGCCGGGCTGCCGCGCAACGGCATTCTCGAGTTCGGCACGGAGCTGACCATCACGGCCGAGGAGGTGGTCCGACGGCTGCGCTTTTCCCCGCCCGCCGCGGGTCTTCGGGAGCGCTTCACCTATTCGAACATCGCCCATACGGCGGTCGCGCTCGCCGTGGAGCGGGCCAGCGGCCTCGCCTACGTCGACTTTCTCAAGCGGGAGATCTTCGGCCCGCTGGGGATGAAGGACGCATCCGGCGGGGCGGTCGCGCAGACGGATCTCAAGGACCCCGCGGGCTGGCACTGCGCGCTGGACGGGGAGACGGTCGAAATCCCGCCGATCTTTACCGACGTCCACCGGGGATCTGCCGGGCTGTGCCTTTCAGCGGAGGATGCCGCACGCTGGCTCGCCTTCAACCTCGGAGACGGTTCGCCCATCCTGCCGGCGTCGGGCCTGGCCGAACTGTTCGAGCCGCAGATCGCGCTGCGCGAGGAAGAGCTCGCCATCTGGATCGCGCCACCCGGCGCAACCGGACCCGCCTACGCGCTCGGCTGGGGCGTCGCCTGGCAGAACGGTGTCCGGGTCATCCGGCACTCCGGTTCGGATTTCGGCATCAACGCCCATGTCGCCCTGGCGCCCGCCGAAAGGTCCGGCGTGGCGGTCTACGTCAACAAGGACTGCAAGGCCTCGATCGAAATCAGCTACGCGGTCCTGGACGCCCTGATGGGATGGAGCCCGGGTGACTGGCGGGACGTCATCTTCGACCGGAAACTGCCGGATACGAACGCGGGCTTCAAGCACTCGACCCTCCGCCCGAATGGCGCCCGCCCGGATCGGCCCTGGGACACCTATGCCGGCCGATTCCACAGCCGTCGCGAAGGGGCGCTGGATGTCGCCGTGCAGGCGGAACGGCTGTCGCTCCGTTTCCTCGACGCGCCGGTCTTCGATGGCGAACTGGCGCCGTTGGGCGGAGACCGGTTTCTCGCGGTGCCGGACTATTCGGGGCTGGTCAGCGATGCCGTGGGCGGTCGGTTCGAGGCGGAATTCGATCTGGCGGGAGACCAGGTACGGTCCCTGACGATCCACGGGATCGGCGTCTTCGAGCGGGCCGGGTGATGAGCCGGCGTGTCTACCTGGCGGCGTGCCAGCACGAAACCAACAGTTTCTCGCCGATCCCGACCGGACGGGCGAGCTTCGAGGACAGCCTGTGGCTGAGACCGTCGGAGAGCCCCGGCGCTGGTGACTCCGGCCTCGCCAGCGTCGTCGGGTATGGCGAGCTGCTCGCGCGGGCGCGTGCAGCGGGCTGGTCCACGGTGCTCGGCCCGGCCGCCTTCGCCCAGCCCAGCGCGCCGGCCACCG
>DAORNX010000001.1:22967-30522 GCA_035441225.1 Caulobacter sp. | reverse complement strand
TCGGGGCCGGGCCCAGCCTGCCGCTGCTGACGCCGCGCCAGGTCACCGCCCCCGCCACGCGCGAGGAGCCGGGGATGCCGCAGTCCTACGAGAAGCCGCGCGGCCGGATGCTGATCTACTGGGGCTGCGGCGAGCGCGCCCGGCCCGGCCAGCCGGTGGTCATCGACTTCGCGAAAGTCGCCGACGGCCAGGTCCCGCCGGCCTTCACCCAGATGATGCAGGGCCTGCAGGTCAGCGCCATGCAGCCGCCGTCGCCGACCCGCAGCAGGACCTATGGCGAATGGCCCAATGACCGCGCCCGCACCCAGGTGCCGCCCGACGGCTCCCTGACCGGGACCCACACCATCCGTGGCAACTACAGCCCGCAGATCCAGTTCTCGATGACGCCGGACCAGGACTTCCTGCCGCCGGTGCAGATGACGACCAACAGCCCGGCCGCCACGGGCGGCGTCCAGCTGGGCTGGCGGCCCGTCGACGGGGCCGTCGGCTACATGGCCACGACGATGGGGGGCGACGGCGAGACCGTGGTGGTCTGGAGCTCCAGCGAGGTCTCCGGCCTGCTGTTCGCCCTGCCCGACTACCTCAAGCCGTCGGACGTGACCCGGCTGCTGGCCAGCAAGGCCCTGATGGCCCCGAGCCAGACCAGCTGCGCCGTGCCGAAGGAGGTCGTCGCGGCCGCGCCGCAGTCGATGTACCAGTTCGTCGCCTATGGCGATGAGGCCAACTTCAGCTACCCGGAACGCCCGGCCGACCCCAGGCAGGCCTGGAACATCGCCTGGACGGTCAAGGTCCGCTACCGCTCGGCGACGGGGGGCATGCTCGGCATGGAGATGCCCGGCGCCTATGGCGGCGACCAGGCCGCCACGCCCGGCAAACCCAAACCGGCCAAGCCCGCCCGGCCGCGCGCCACCGATATCCTGCGCGGTCTGGGGGCGGCGATTCCGGGCGGCCGCTGATTGTTTGAAAAAGGCCCGGTCGGGCGCTTGCCATTCGGCCAGAGCCCGACTAGGTTCCGCGCCCTCGCAGCAGGCCTAGAACGGCCTCCGCGAAGTGCGCGCCCGTAGCTCAGCTGGATAGAGCATCAGACTACGAATCTGAGGGTCGGACGTTCGAATCGTTCCGGGCGCGCCATTCTTCTTCCCGTTCCTTTGCACCGTTGAACTTGCGCTCCCACAAGGGTTTGCGCATGCTGGCGGGGTGCAAAAACGGGATGCAAAGTGCCCGCGCTACCTCGCTACCTCACCCGATCGAAGTCAGGAGTCTTCAAGTTCCAGCGCGGAATTCCTGAGGACATCCGAGATGTCATTGGCCGGGGCACGACCTGGAGGGAAAACCTCAACACCAAGGATGTCGCGGATGCTCGGCTACGCGTCCACGAGGTCGCGGCGCGCGTAGAGCGCGCATTCCAGGCCGCCCGATCGGCTAAAGGTTCGCCACCCCCTTTGTCGGATGCGTCTGACCCGCCGCCGGTCCACGAGATCGCTGCCGCTGTCCAGCGTTGGGAACAAGCCGAACTCTATCGGCGTGCAAGTGAGATCACTGCGCGCGGCCCTGGAAGCCGCATGGCCGCGTTCGGGCGCGAATCGAGGATTACACAGGCGTTTGGACGATCTGGGCAAACAGAGTCACCGGACGAGTTCATGGAGCGCATGGCTGCTGAGGAGCGCCAAGTTCGCGCCTGGATCGCGGAAATCGTGCGGGCCGAGGGTTGGAGCCTGCCACCGGAAGAGAATCCGGTCCCAAACCCTCTCCATCAAACCCTCTACATGGCCGTCCTTACCGCTTGGAAGGCGATCTTGGCCAAGGAACGCCGCTGGCTGAACAACGACTTTGCAGACCTGCCTACAGCCCCTCCGCCGACCCGGCAGGCGGCGGAACCCCCACTTGGGAGACCCACCTCACTGACCCTCCAGCAGGCGTTCGCGGCGTGGAGCGGCATGTCGGCGGCCCGCTCAGCACGGACACGTCAACATCGGACGGTAATCGACGCGAAGCTCGCCGTCCGCCGTTTCGTTGAGTTGCACGGCGATCTGCCCCTGTCCGAGATAAGCCGACGTCAGGCCCGCGAGTTCAGGGACAAGTTTGCCCAGGTGCCCGCGAGGCTTCCGATGCGGCTGGCGAATACACCTCTGCCGCGACTGCTGGAGGAAGACCTCTCCGCCTATCCCGCGCGCACAGCCACGACGATCAACAAGTCGCTTAATCTTCTGGCGGCGATCGCATCTCACGCGGAGCGCGAAGGCGATCTGGACGCATTCCCGGCCTGGAAGAACCCGTTTGGCGTTCAGCTTGTGATCGACCCGCAGACGACGGGCAGCTACGAACCCTTCTCGGCGAAGGACCTCAACAGGTTGCTGTCATCTCCAGTTTTCAGCAGGGGCGAGCGACCCCAGCGCGGTCGCAAGGAGGCAGCGAAGTGGTTGCCGCTGCTGGCGATGCTCCACGGCGCTCGGCGTGGCGAACTCGTGCCTTTGCGGGTCAGGGATGTCGTCGCCGACGACGAAACCGGCATCCGCTACCTTCAGATCGCGCCTGAGCTTGAGAGCGGGCGGCGGGTCAAGAATCTCGGCTCGATCCGAAAGACTCCCCTTCACCCGAAGGCCGTCGAACTGGGCTTCCTCGACTACCTTGATCGCCGACGTGAGGCAGTCGGGCCGACCGGGCTCCTGTGGGATGGGCTCGATACTGATAGCCGTGTGACCCGCTGGACCGAATGGTTCCACCGGTATCTCCGAGAAGCAGGGGTCGATCACCCGCGCAAACGCTTCCACAGCTTTCGGCACACCTTCAAGCGGGTCGCCCGCGATACCCTCGATGCAGCCGTAATCGACGCATTGTGCGGACACGTCTCAGGTGTCGGGGGCGGATACGGCAAGGCCCGCGATGGCGCGCGGAAGGACAGCGGCTACAATCTCACTGCACTCGCAAAGGCTATGGAGAAGATCGAGTTTCGGGGAGTCGATTTCAGCGTCGTCCGCTGAGAGGTCGAGTTGGTTGCCCGTCTGCCATCCGACGAACGCTGAATCTCAAGCCGTGGCCCCGACCGCAGCGATAGCGCCTTCGATCTCGGTCGATTCCTCTATCGTCATGAAATCATCCGGTCGCCCGTCAAGACGCTCAAGAAGCTTTCTCGCTCCTCTGAATAGGCTGATCCAGCACACCGCGAGAGGGAGATACCAATCCTTGGGGGTCACCGCGTCTCTTCGGGGACTGCCATCGGTCGCGTAATAGTTCGCGGCTCGCCTCGCGCCGTGGATGAACTGCGAGAGGTAGCAGTAGAGAATGTAGACAGGCTCCTCGTGGAGCGTGCGCACCATCTCCGGGACGTTCGGCACCTTCGGCACAACCGCGTAGCCGGGCGGAAACTTCGCCTCGATCGCTGCCCTAAAGGTCCTCATTTGCTCCTGCATCGCCAGGAACGACTCGGGATCGCCTCCGGCCCCTTTTAGATGCGCCGCGACCTTACCGTTGCTGTTCTCCTCGTTGTGGAGGTGCGCAAGCCAGCGACGCTCCCGATCGAAAGGGTCATCGCAATCCACGAGCCATGCGGCGCGAAGGCTGATCTCGAATGCACCTCGCGCTGTCATCAGCGCGCCCGGAAAGAGAACGAGATCGGTGCGGGCGAGAGCAATGGTGGACTCGACAGACCGAACAGAAGCTTTGAACAGCGCGACTGCATCTCGGCTCGACTCGTATGTCCCCCATGTTTGGTGGGCGGTGATCGTGCGGCCAAGCGACTCCAGCGCCCGACTGATGGCGTCATCAATCCGGTCACAAGCCGCACGGACCTCAGGCGTGGGAGCCAGAATGATCGCTGTCACTGGTGATGCTCCTCCGCTGACCGGGGTCAGTTGCCGTTCAGCCCCATCTCGCGCGTTTGCAGCTTGGCTTTCCAGCGGACTTCCATGCGCAGGATGTCGTCCGGGCTGGCGGCGGACCCGGCGACCTCCAGGATCGACACCTGATAGTCGCTGCGTTCCCGGCTGCGGAGGCGGACGTTGCCGCCGTCGCCGGTCGTGGCGTAGGCCATCCAGCGCCCCCAAAAGCCGTCAGCGCTGTCGGCCTTCCCGACATATTGCTCCTTGGTGCGGGGGCAGGTGAGCAGATAAACGCCACGCCCTTCGCGTAGGAAATCGACCCAGCGTTCCGGGAAGGTTGGAACTGCTGAAAGGGGCTCGATCAGTTCGAGATAACCGGGGAAGCGCGGCTCCTCGACACCTCGCAGGAGTTCGATGATCGGTTTGTCGGTCGTGCCCTTCTGCCCCCAGGAGCGAGTGCCAGCGCCCCAGTCGATGACGAGGCGACCGATGTAGTCCGACAGTTCGGGTCGGAGCTTGCAGTCGTAGCGGTCTGCGCGTTCTTCCCGGAGCACTTCGCCAGTCAGTGCGTCGATCTCGCCCTCGATGACGGGGCCGATTAAGCGCGCCTCGTAGATGCCGAGGAAGATGGTTCGGCCCTGTCGCGTCGGTGCGAACGAAGCCCAGTAAGGACGGCTGAAATAGCTGCGATCCCGACGTGCCTGCATCGACTGATAGGCCTCGAACGCCGCGCGGTCGGCGCGCCACGCACCGAACGGGTCGGTGATCCCGCCTGGACAGTGGCGGAGAAGGTTCACCTCCTTGGGGTCGAACCCGGCGGATTGCAGCAATGGCTTGAAGCTCAGCATCGAGAACAGTGGTAGCGCGCGTGCTCGCCGTTGGCGACCGGACCGGCTCCGCCTAAGCTGGCCGCATGAATCCCGTCGAGATCGAAGAAGCCGTTTCGAACCTTGCACTTGAGCCCTTCGATCGGGCCGAGTTCCCGCTCCAGTTCCTCCGCGCGTTCGACAACCCGGAGACGACAATCAAGCGCCTTCGGTCAGGCTCCACCAACCAGTCCGACATCCCTGGGGGCGTGCTCCAGCGGAACAACATTCACATCGTGACGTGCGCACCCGGCGAAGTAGACTCGACGCTCAAGGCCCTGCGGGAGAGTCCGAAGACCGCTTCGGCCAAGGCGAAGTTCATCCTGGCGACCGATGGCGAGGCGTTCCAGGCCGAGGACCTGAACGGCGGCGGCACGGTCGCTTGCAGCTACGTCGAGTTTCCTGACCATTTCGGCTTCTTCCTGCCCCTGGCCGGGATCACCACGGTCCGCGAAATCCGCGAAAGCTCCTTTGATGTGAAGGCGACGGGCCGCCTGAACCGGCTCTATGTCCAACTGCTCAAGGAGAACCCCGACTGGGCCAAAGCGGACCGCCAGCACGACATGAACCATTTCATGGCGCGGCTGATCTTCTGCTTCTTCGCCGAGGACACCGACATTTTCCTCGAAGAAGGGCTGTTCACGAAGACGGTCGAGCAGATGTCGGCGGGCGATGCCGCCAGCACGCACCGGGTCATCGGCGAGATTTTCCGCGCGATGGACACCAAGCCTGAGGATCGTGAGGCGGCGAGTCTGCCGCGTTACGCCACCAAATTCCCCTACGTGAACGGGCAGCTATTCAGCGGCAGCACCGATGTGCCCACGTTCAGCAAGGTCGCCCGCTCCTACCTGCTGCACATCGGCAGCCTGAACTGGAAGAAGATCAACCCGGACATCTTCGGCTCGATGATCCAGGCGGTCACCGACGACGAGGAGCGCGGATCGCTCGGCATGCACTACACCAGCGTGCCGAACATCCTGAAAGTGCTTAACCCGCTGTTCCTGGATGACCTGCGGCAGCAGCTTGAGGAGGCGGGCACGAACGGGCGCAAGCTGCTGAACCTGCGCAACCGGATATCTCGGATCAGAGTGTTCGACCCAGCCTGCGGGTCGGGCAACTTCCTGGTCATCGCATACAAAGAGATGCGGGGGATCGAGGCCGAGATCAACAAGCGTCGGAGTGAGCCAGACCGTCGATCCGATATTCCGCTGACCAACTTCCGGGGCATCGAGCTTCGGGACTTCCCGGCTGAGATCGCGAGGCTCGCGCTCATCATCGCAGAGTATCAGTGTGACGTGCTCTGTCGCGGCCAAAAGGAGGCGGTCGCTGACTTCCTGCCGCTCGGATCGGAAAACTGGATAACCTGCGGCAATGCGCTGCGTCTCGACTGGCTGAACATCTGTCCGCCGACCGGGACGGGGGTGAAGGTCACTTCGGACGACCTATTCCAAACGCCCCTCGATCAGGCTGAGATCGACTTCGAGAACGAAGGGGGCGAGACCTATATCTGCGGTAACCCACCCTATTTAGGGTCAACGTGGCAGTCAGCGGAACAGAAGGCCGATCTTGAGCGGGCCGTTGCGCGCCACGTTCGTAGCTGGAAAACCCTGGACTACGTTGCCGCTTGGTTCATCAAGGCCGCAGAGTATGGAACACACACGCCTTCCGCTGCTGCATTCGTAGCGACGAACTCGATTTGCCAAGGCCAGCAAGTGCCTTTGCTGTGGCCCGCGATATTCAACCTTGGCCACTCAATCTGCTTTGCTCATTCCTCGTTCAAATGGGCAAACCTCGCCAGCAATAAAGCTGGGGTGACGGTAGTAATCGTCGGCATTGGCCGAGAGTGTGGTTCGTCCCGCCTACTATACGACGATGTCCCTAACGGAGACACCACTCTCCGACGGGTCGAGAACATCAACGCCTACCTTGTGCCAGGGCCAGATGTTTTTGTAGAAAAGTCATCACGCCCGCTGAACGACCTGCCGCGTATGAGCTTTGGGAACAAGCCGGTTGATGGCGGCCATCTACTGCTCACGGTTTCCGAGGCCCAATCTCTTGGTCTAACTGATACGCAACGCCGGAAATTTCTTCGCAAGAACTACGGCGGCGCTGAGTTTATTCGCGGTATTGAGCGATACTGTCTTTGGATTTCCGATCAGGACCTTGCCGAAGCAGCCGCAGTGCCCGCGCTCGCTGAGCGTTTCGCGGCGGTAAAGGCGATGCGGCTTAAAAGCCCTGATCCAGCGGCAAACACTATGGCGGCACGGAGCCACCAGATGAGAGAGATGATGATTGGCCAGCGTCACACAGTGGTCGCTGCTGCCATCTCATCCGAGAATCGTGAGTATTTGCCTTGCGGGCTCATAGATAGCAATGCCACAATCAACAACAAGAACTACGGTATATACGACGGACCCTTGTGGTCCTTGGCATTGCTGGCGTCCAGGTTGCATTGGGTTTGGATTGGCGCGGTCTGCGTTAGACTTGAGATGAGGTTTTCTTATTCAAACACCATAGGTTGGAATACCTTTCCCGTTCCAAATCTCACATCTCAAAACAAGTCTGACTTAATCCGTCGCGCAGAAGAAATCCTGCTTGCCCGTGAAGCTCACTTCCCCGCGTCAATCGCGGACCTCTACGATCCCGAGAAAATGCCAGAAGACCTCCGTCACGCCCATGAGGCCAATGACGAGGTGCTCGAACGCATCTACATCGGTCGGCGCTTCCGCAACGACACCGAGCGGCTGGAAAAGCTGTTCGAACTCTACACCAAGATGACCACCAAGCCCGGTGGACCGAAGAAGGCTGCCGCCTGAGCATGACCACAGCCAAACCGATCCCCGCTGTCAGCTTCACCACGGCGCGCACTGG
>DAORNX010000001.1:0-22754 GCA_035441225.1 Caulobacter sp. | reverse complement strand
CGCCGACGAGCCGCTGTCGAAGTTCGGCTTCGAGGCGGACTGGACGGTGAAGCCGCAGTGGAACCTGTGCAACGCACCGGGGCCGGACGAGGAGCGGGTCGATTCGTCGAAGGTAAAGGCCGTCGGCCAGTTCCTCGCCAGCGACGACAAGGTGCTGGTCTGCACCCATGCCACCTTCCGTTTTGCCGTCGATCAGCTTGGCGTGGAGGCGTTCGATGACCGGCTGATCGCCGTGGACGAGTTCCACCACGTGTCGGCCAACCCCGACAACCGCCTGGGCAGCCAACTGGGCGAGTTCATCAAGCGGGACAAGGCTCACATCGTGGCCATGACTGGCAGCTACTTCCGGGGCGATGCGGCCCCGGTGCTGATGCCGGAGGACGAGAACAAGTTCGAGACGGTCACCTACACCTACTACGAACAACTCAACGGGTATGAGCACCTCAAGACACTGAATATTGGCTACTTCTTCTACACGGGCCGCTATCTCTCAGCGATCGAAGCCGTGCTCGACCCGGCCAGGAAGACGATTGTCCACATCCCCTCGGTGAACTCCCGCGAGAGCACGGCGGACAAGATCAAGGAAGTCGAGCACATCATCCAGTCTCTCGGCGAATGGATCGAGGCCGACCCGGTTACGGGCTTCCATCGCGTCCGTCTCAAGGGAGGCGGCAGGATCATTAAGATCGCCGATCTGGTCGATGACAGCGATCAGGCAAAACGGGCCAAGGTGCTGACGGCCCTCAAGGACCCTGCTCAGCGGAACAACCGCGATCATGTCGATGTCATCATCGCGCTCGGCATGGCCAAGGAAGGGTTCGACTGGATTTGGTGCGAGCACGCGCTGACGGTCGGCTATCGGTCCAGCCTGACCGAGATCATCCAGATCATCGGGCGCGCGACGCGGGATGCGCCGGGCAAGGAGAGCGCGAGCTTCACTAACCTGATCGCGGAGCCCGATGCGTCGGAAGCCGCTGTTGTCGATGCCATCAACGACACGCTCAAGGCCATCGCCGCCAGCCTGCTGATGGAGCAGGTGCTCGCGCCCCGCTTCAACTTCACGCCCAAGGACCACGGGCCGGTCGAGGGCTACGACTACGGCGAGGAGGGCTACAAGCCGGGCCAGACCAACGTCGGGGTCAACGAGACGACTGGACAACTTCACTTCGAGATCGCGGGTCTGGTCGAGCCGAAGAGCCCGGAAGCGGCACGCGTGTGCCGGGAGGACCTCAACGAGGTCATCACGGCATTCGTCCAGGACAAGACGGCTCTGGAGCGTGGCCTGTTCGACGAGGAGACTGTTCCCGAGGAACTCACCCAGGTCCGCATGGGCAAGATCGTCAGGGACAAATACCCCGACATGAGTCCCGAGGATCAGGAAGCGATCCGCCAGCACGCCATCGCCGCGCTGAACCTGACGCAGAAGGCCAAGGAACTGGCATCCGGCGGCGACAGCGCCACGGGCGAGCCGAAGGCCAACACGGCGCTGCTCGACGGCGTGCGCAAGTTCGCGATGGATGTCCGGGACCTGGACATAGACCTGATCGACCGCATCAACCCGTTCGAGGCCGCCTACGCCGTCCTCGCCAAGTCGATGAACGAGGCGACCCTCAAACAGGTCCAGTCGGTCATCTCGGCCAAGCGCACGACCCTCTCGCCGGAAGAGGCGAAGGACTACGCCGCCCGCGCCGTGCGGTTCCGCCGCGAACGGGGCCGCCCGCCGTCGATCGACGCTGCCGACGAATGGGAGAAGAAGCTGGCCGAGGGCGCTGCCGCCTTCATGCGTTACGACCGAGAAGGCCGATATGGCTGATCTGAGCCTCGACGACCTCCGTGCCGAACTGGCTGACTTCGCCCCCGCCGAGGCGAAGGCGGCGACCTATACGCCACGCCAGGAACGCATCATCGCCGGGTTCGAGGATATTGTGCGCTTCTATGAGGAGCACGGTCGTGCGCCGCTGCACGGGGAGGACCGGGACATCTTCGAGCGTCTCTACGCGGTCCGGCTCGACCGTCTCCGCGACCAGGAGGAATGCCGGTCGTTGCTCGCTCCGCTCGACAAGCACCGCCTGCTTGATGCCTCCCCGAAGACCGTCGAGCCGGAGGAGATGGACCTGGAGGCGCTTCGCGCAGAACTCGCCGGGTCGGACGCGCAGGACATCACCCAGCTTCGCCACGTCCCCTCTCGCGAAGAACGACGGGCTGCCGAGGAGATTGCGAACCGGGAACGGTGCGAGGACTTCGACAAGTTCGAACCGCTGTTCAAGCAGGTGCAGCAGGACCTCGATGCCGGACGGCGCTCGACGCGCCCGTTCGTCCGCGACGCTGGCTTTCAGAAGGCGGACATCCGCGCGGGGGAGTTCTTCATCCTGGGCGGCCAGATCGCCTACGTCGCCGCCGTCGGCGAGCCGATCAAGGCCCCCAACGGCGAAACCGATGCGCGCCTGCGGGTGATCTATTCGAACGGCACAGAGAGCGACCTGCTCCTGCGGTCATTGCAGCGCGCCCTCTACAAGGATGAGGCGGGCCGCCGTATCACTGAGCCCGAGGCTGGGCCGCTTTTCGCGGGCGTATCGGACGGCCCTGCCCCGATCTTCGCCAGCGAAGCGGAAGACGGGGATGTCGAAACGGGCACGATCTACGTGCTGCGCAGCAAGTCCGACCACCCGTTCGTGGCCGAGCACCGCGACGTGATCCACAAGATCGGCGTCACCGGCGGAACCGTCGAGGCGCGGCTCGCAGGGGCCGACAAGAGCGCCACCTACCTCTTGGCCGATGTTGAGGTCGTCGCGACCTACAAGGTGTTCGGCGTGAACTGCCGCCAGCTTGAGGGTTTGTTGCACAAGGTCTTCGCCCCAGCCTTGCTCGACCTGACCCTGACCGACCGGTTCGGCAATCCTGTCAAACCGAGGGAGTGGTTCCTGCTTCCGATCGCCGCCATCG
Source organism: Caulobacter sp. (assembly GCA_035441225.1). Taxonomy (GTDB): domain Bacteria; phylum Pseudomonadota; class Alphaproteobacteria; order Caulobacterales; family Caulobacteraceae; genus Caulobacter. The sequence goes on along the minus strand of DAORNX010000001.1, from coordinate 19,811 downwards.
ACGAGGCCGTCGAGCACATCCGCGACGGCTCGATCGTCGGGCTGCGCTATGATCCTGGCACGGGGCGGCTGATAGCGTAGAGCATTGAGCAGCCAACGATTGCTGCGCCGGTTGACGCTAACCGGAGCGAACCATCAAGGTGCAGGGCCAGTGCCTTGGAGGAGCCATGCCGCCGAAAGACATACGAGCAGTCCTCGGTCGGATGATCCCCGAAGACGAACGCCTGAGGCTGCGCGCCGAACTTCTGAAATCCTACAAGGCGCAACATCTGCCAGGGGCACAGTGCGCCCTGTGTGCTCAGGAGCATCGTCCGTTGGCACTGCACGTCTGCGATTTCTATGAAGATGCTTCGTGCCCGCCAAGAACCCCAGCCCTGCTCATCGGGAAGAACTCGATCGGGCGACGGTGGAGCCTTCCGGTCTGCACCGAATGCGCGCCACCATGCCCAAAGTGCGGCCTGCCAATCGTATCGGGCTGGATCAAGAAGTCCGTAGAAGCCTTACAGGCGGTGCCGTGGGCGCGGAAGGCGAAGATTGGCTTGGGCATCTGCCGCCACTTTCATCCCCTTCGCGATATCGCGAGCCGGGCTAAGAAGCCCTACTGGACCCCTGAGAGCTTGAGCGCCGAAACCGAGGAAACGCGCCGTGGCGTCGTTGAGGGCGCAGCGGATCGGCGGCACACGAAAGCCGAGCCTCGTCCAAGTGTCCCGGCCCGTAAGCCATCATCCTCTTCCGATGCCCGCGCCGCACTGGAGCGACAGTTCGCGGGTTGGGATGTCGGTGAGTTTGGAGGCATGACGGCGTTCACACGCTACCACGAACAACCGTCGGGTTTCCGACTGCGCGTCAGCCTGATCCCAGCAGCGGGCCATCGAATCAACCTGTTTGCCGCGCTAATTCCGCCGCCGGACGAGTTGAACACTGATCGCCAGGAGGCGATTGATTCAGTCGGCAAAGTAGAGATTGCCGTCGGTAGCAGCAGTGTGGCTTTGGTAGAGGGGGAGCTTTCGCTGTTGGGTCAGCACGGTGTGCAGTTGACTGGTTGGTTCGTCTTTACCGATTTCCTTCAAAAGCTTTCTGAGGCGGACCCACGGTCTGGCGAGATCGCGATTTTTCTGCGCACCTCAGAGCCCTTCCAGTCCCGGTTGGGGGGGCGTTGTGTCACGGTGCCCACGGACGGCCTGTTTGAAACTATACGGGCTGTCGGAGAGCAGATCGCTCGTAACCGGGGCTGATTGCATCTGCGCCGCCAGCGTGTAGCGGCACTGGACGGATCGCTGATCCATGCGACAATGCCCGACGTGTTGATCCAAGTCGTCCCCGCCCGCCGCTGTTTACGCGGCTGAACTTATCAGCCGCCTCATCGGAGGCGGACATGGACGACGACAATCCTCTCGGCACGGAGACCTTGCCCGGCGGTAGGGCGCTTTTCCCAGTCCACTCAGGCTGGGCGCTCGATCAGGTCGTGCAAATCGACGACGCTGCGCCGGGCTTTTTGGCGCGCGTCTGCCGCGCGCGGTTGCAGTGGCGGCAGGCGCTTTGGGCATGCCTCGCTGCTGCCGGGGCCACGAGCGGCGAAGTGGTCTTTCGCCTCACCGGCGACGATGGCTGGCTTACCGCGAGCCGTCGGCCTGTCATTGCCGAGTTCGCTGCGGTCGCCCCGAAGGCGTCGGCGCGCGACTTGATTGAAGCGAGTTATCGCTCCTGCCCAGATGGGCTCCTGGGGGCCCTCAGGAAGTTGCATGGCCAACCGTTCGGCCTGCCGGATTTCTATGGACTGCTGCACCGGCTGTTCGCCTCTGACGATCCCCTGGATCGGCGTCGTCGCGCAGCCCTCGAACAGTGCGGCACCCTGGACGAGTGTCGCCTGGAGGCGGTCCTCGCGATGTCCGATCCCGGCCTGCTCGTTCCTGGCGTCGTGAATGGTCTCGACGGCGAGGAGGCGGTCCGGCGCTTCGAGCGTGATGTCGCGATCATCCGCCGCCTGTGCTCCTGGGCGACTGACGATGCGATCAAGGAGGCCGTCACCCAGGCGCGGGAGCGTCGGAGCCGACCGTTCCTGGCCGCGATGCTGTCGAGGGCGGACCGCCTGTTCCCCGAAACGCACCCCTGCGACGCGGACCCGGACCTGGAGAGGTTTCCCATCGCCAAGGCGCGGGAGGTCGGCCAGAGCTTCCGCAACTGCTTGAGTCCTGAGCGCATCCTCCCGCAGGCCGCGTCTGGTGTTTGGGCGATGATCCTTTGGCGCGGTGCGGAACTGTTGATCGAGACTCGGCTCCTCGACAGTGGCGCATGGGCTGTCCATCGCGTGCACGCGGCAGGAAACCAGCGGGTGGAGCGCCAGACCCTCCTGCGGGTCCGCGACAGGCTCGCGCCATTGGGGGTGGTCTGCCCGGTTTGCGTCGAACCCGGCGACGAACTGGCCGGGGTCGCCGACGCGTTTGGCGGCTGGGATGGAATCGCCTTGGTCGCGTTCGACGCTTGGGATTAGAGCCTTCGCGCTTCGGGAGGGAGAACGGAATGGTGGCTGTTGGGGAACGCAGCGTCGTGACTGTGATCCGCACCATCGCCGGGTCGGCAATGGTGCGCAAAGAGATGAGCCGGATCAGGGACCGCTGGTTTCATGCCGAAATGGAGGATTGGGCGGTGATCCGGTTCGCTGGCTGCAACATTGTCTTGCAGCCCGCTGAATGGAACGATTGGTCCTACATTGGCGCGACGTGGCTGTTTCTTCTTCCGGGAGCAGCCGTCTGGTGGGATGTCGTGCTCGATCGCGCGACCGGTCAACTCTTCCAGGTGGAACTGCCAGATGCCGATGACCAGGAAGGCTCGGCAGCAATGAGCGAGTTCAACAAGTGGGCATTTCACGTCTTGGCTCGGCTGAACGGACTGGATGAAGTCCGGGTGCGTCGCCCTTCGCCGCGTCAGCAGCGCGAGGCGCTGGAACGGGCAGAGGGCATCCTCCCCCGTTTGCCGTTCTATTGAAGACCCCCGCCGCCCCGCTCTCACCTGCCTTTCCCGAAACCGATCGGTTTTGAGAAGAGCAGGCTGCTTCCCGTAATGTAGTGCGATCTTAGGTTAAGGTCTCCCATAACTCATTCCCGCAACTGATCTCTCTTTACAGATTGGGGTTTTGAGTTACGAGAAGTGTATGCGGATCGGATACGCGAGAGTCAGCCTCTCTTCACAAGACACCAAGATGCAGATCGACGCTCTCAAGGCGGCGGGCTGCGATCACATCTACGAAGAGAAGATGTCCGGTCGGATCGACGACCGGCCCGAGTTCCTCAAGGCCCTGGCGTTCGCGCGCGAAGGCGACGAAATCGTTGTCTACGCCCTGTCCCGGCTCGCCCGGAACATGAAGCAACTCCTCGCCACGACCGATGATCTCCAGCGTCGGGGGATCGGCCTCAGGAGCCTGACTGAGGCTATCGACACCACGGCGGGAGGTCCGTCTGGAAGCCTGCTGCTCAATCTCATGGCTGCGATCAACCAGTTCGAGGTGGACTGTTTGCGCGCCAGAACCAAGGCGGCTCTTGCGGCCCGTGGCCCAGGCCAACGCGGCGGTCGCCCCAAAGTGATGACCGAGCCGAAGATTGCGATGGCGAAGGCCCTGCTCATCGAGGGCAAGCTGCCGGTGGCCGAGGTGGCAAGGGAGATCGGGGTCGGCGTCTCGACCCTCTACCGGGCGCTCCCGCAGGCCAAGGCGTTGGCTCACGCCGCGTAGCGGTGCTGACTCCCGATCAGGTCCGACCATCTAAGCGCGAACATCACCGCGTCTACGGAAGCTTCGATCGCGACGCTCATCATCGCGGGTGCGTCGGATCGGTTGATCCAGACCTGACCCGTCCAGTTGGTGTCCTGGCACCACTCTGCGACCTCGCCCATTAGCTCCGGTCCCTCAGCTTGCCACGTAACGAGGTCTTCGACCGTGCGTAGGCTCGGCAGGTGGAAAACCGACAGCCCCGCGAGATGTGGGAGCCTGTCGAGGAAGGCTGATGGCGAGCCGTCCGTGACGACGGGGACGTGGCGGTTAGTCATCCCATGACGATGCCACCGTCGCTCGCCGAACGTCCATTTCGGCGTGATGCGCCGCTCGCCAGGGCCGTGCGACGCGCCGCCAGGGGCGTTTGTGGCCCCGAAGCTAAATACGGTCATGTCACGCCCCCGCTGGCTGGTGGACCCGCTCCGCTCCGAACTTGTCCGCATGAACACCGACACGTCGCTCGCCCTGGTCCGTCGCGTGGACCGGTGTGGCGAAGACTGGCACGGTCGCTTCCAGTGCCAGCGTATGGCCTGCCAGCGATGCCGCTGGTGTTACGTCCAGGCGCAGAAGCGGGCGGCGCTACGCCAGTTCGCCGATAGCTCTCCCGAGGACATGGCCATGCTCACGGTTGTCATCGGCGCTGTGCCGGGGACCGATGCCATCGGTCCAACCTGGAAGGGGTTCGGGAAAGCTCTGCGCAACGTCATGGAGTTCCAGCGGCGGCGGTCGGAAGCGTGGCGCACCGTTCAGGCGATAGCGTGGTTAGAAGTCGATGCCGTTTTGGGAGCAGATGTCCCCCGGCTCAAACCGATCAAGACGGCGCAGTTCGCGGAGATCGGGCCGCTCTCCTACCGTCTAAACGACCCGGTGTGGTGGGTGACCTGTCACGGCCTCATCGACAGCGGAGAAGTGGGCCTTGATCGTGTCGAGCGGGCCTTGAAGGATCACTGGCACGGAACCCGCCAACTCCATCTCGTCCGGCTACATCGGAACAGGACGAAGGAAGCGAATATCAAGCAGGTCGCCTCTTACGCATTGAAGCATAGGCACAAGACAGAACTTGCCGATCGAACCATGACTTGGCCAATCGAGTGGGTCGCGGAATATCACAACTGGCTCGGGTCATGGTCAAGGGGCTTTCAGAGCGTAAAGCTTTCAATAAATCCATCCCGGTTTGACATAGTAGATCGGCCAGTCGTCATTTCAGAGGAGGTAGAGCCTATGCCTTTCGAGCACTCCGTAAGCACTTTTACTATGATATATTAACAGGGGCGACATGCAGGATTGGAAGAGGCGTCTAATGGAGCAATTCGGGTCATCGCGATGGCCAGACGAAACCGTCATCGCTTGTGACCCCGCCGACGACTTGGAGTCCTTTGTCGAGATGAGGGCGGAGCGAGACGAGTGGTGCGCCGACAACTGCCGGGGTCGCTGGAACCGTGGCGATCCGGGCGACATGTTGCGGCTTCACTATCGGTTCGAGCGCGACGCTGACGCAGCGAAGTTCATGCTGGTCTTTGATGCCTCTAAGGTGCTCCATAAAGGGGGAGGCGCGGCCAACGGGAGCAAGTAGGCACGAAGCCTTGCTCATCGGCCACGCGCGGCCTATCGTTCTTTGTTTGTTCACGACGGTGGGGCATGACGAACTTCTTCCGTCTCCAGTTCGTCTTTAGCTCCTTCGGCCCCTTGTTCGCCCTCATGGCCGTCGTGTTCGTCGTCCAGAACCGGCCCTGGAGCGCGGCAGTCGCAGGTCTGCTCGCTCTCTGCGCGTTTGTTACCTTCCTTGCGCTCGCCACCGGCATGAAGCGGAAGTCCCCCAGCTTCGAGGTAGTCCGCGTCGATGCGCGCTTGGATCAGCACGTTCTCTCGCACCTCATTTCCTACCTCCCACCCGTGCTGATGGACGACTTCGGGACCGTGGAAACGATCGTGCCGGTATTCGCCTTCTACGCGATCATCGTCCTCCTGATGCTCAAAGCCGACAGCATCTACGTGAACCCCTTCTTCCTGTGGTGTGGCTATCGGGTGCATCAAGTCCGCTTGGAGAGCGACCGCTCAGTCGTCATCGTCACCCGGCGCACGAGCACGATCACAGGTGACCGGCTCGCCCTCTACGAGGTGGATGCGACTCGTCTATACTTTGCCGAGTAGGGCAGGTGACGAATGGCGCTCGTTGACGACGGCTACACTGCACTCGCAGACCTAATCTCCGCCTTTGATGAGGCGGAGCAGGTGGGCTGTCATGTCTTCTTGAAATCGAAGCCGACCCGCCGGAGGCGTGACCCTTGGCACATGCTCAGCATGGCCGGGAACCTTGCTGATGAGATGGTAGAGACCGCCGAGACAACACTCAGAGAAATCGCAGCAAGGGCGGCGGACGAGGACTTGATCGAAGAGTTCACGTTCGATGCGATGGCGGACCATGACATCGGCGTGCTGAGCGTCGCCGATACTCCCGGTCTCGGGCAATGGCTTGAGGAAGTGCCAGTCCCGGATTGGCCGCAACGGTTCCAGGGGGACGAAGATGTCCTGGAGAACACGAGGCTCTACGTCACGCGTCTTTCGTTTCCAGATGGCCGCGTCCTTCTTAACTTTCGAGGAAGCCGCAACTTGAACGTCGCCCTGCGGCGGCGGAATGCCGTGATCGCGCAGTTCCGGCCAGATGCGGATGAGCTTGTCCCCGTGGGTGGAACCGTAGTGAATTTCGACCAGGACGTGGACTTCTTTCTCTGGGAAGGACTGGTCTTCGTCCGCAATCTGCGGACGTTCGAGTCCGTTACGAACATCCGCAGGGTGACCGCCCAGAAGGCGGGTGAGGCGGTGGACGCCTTGGGTGAGCGGTTTGCACTCGACGACGCCGAGGGGCTCAAAGAGGCAATCGGAGCGCGCCCGCTGCTGGCCAAGAAGCTTGCATCGGCGCTTCGGCACGGCCTCGTTGCTGACATTGACGTAGGGGCGCTCCCTGAGCGCATCGCTGCCAAAGAGTTAGATATCGTTTGCGAGGCGGATGGCGAAGGCTTCCGCTTGCGCATCGACGCGAGAGATCGTCGTCAAGTTCAGGACTTCGTAGATTTGATGTCCGACGTTTTTCTGCACTCACCGGTCACAGGGAGAGAGTGGGTCGTTAGCGTCAAGAAGCCGCCGCGACCCAGGCGACGTTAGCGGGGGGTGCAAAATCGGGGTGCCAAGACGCAGGTTCCCCACTGCGATGTATATGTTTTAGCGAGATATTTTGCTACTTGGCGACACCTCGTTCCGGGCGCGCCATTTCTTCCCTGCCACGCCGGGCTCCGGGGGCTTTCGCCCCCTAGAACCCCCGCGCGTCGAGCCATCCCGTCACCGCGGCCACCGCTTCCGGCAGCAGGTCATAGCGCTCGATGTAGTAGTGGTCGGCGCCCTTCACCTCGACGAAGGTCTTGTCCGGCGACGCCAGGGCCTCGAACAGCCGCGCGGCGTGGCTGGGGGTGCAGGCGAGGTCGGCGGTGTTGCTGATCACCAGGGTCGGGCAGGTCACATTGGCGGCGTTCTTCAGGCCATGGGCGCGGCTTTCGTCGTAGCTCCACTGCGACAGCCAGGAGCGAAGGGTGGTGAACCGGCCCAGTCCCACCGGCCCGTCGTTCACGATCCGGGGGTCGCCGAGGTAGCAGGTATGGGGCTTGCGGTCGGAGGGATCCTGGGTCGGGTCGGTCCAGCGCACGTCGCTCATGGTGCCATAGACGACGAACGGCCGCTCCATGTCCGGGTCGGTCTTCTTGAGCTCGGCCAGGGTCGCCTTGACCCGGGCGGTGATGCGCCGGTTGCGGGCGATCTGGGCCTCGCGGAAGCGGGCGACGAATTCGGGGCTGTAAGGCGGCTGGTTGGGGCAGGCCGGGTCGTAGATGTTGAGCTCGACGTCGCGCTCGAAAGGCTTGTCCTCGTCGAGGATCGACGGGTCCATCCATTCGGTCATGGTCACCGACCGGCTGATATGGGCGGCCAGCAGCATGATCCCGTCGGCCGGCTGCAGCCCGGCCGCCGTCAGGTCGACCGGATCGCCGGCCGGGGTCTCGGTGATCGTCGGATGGACCGCCTGCTCCTGGTAGAACAGCGACAGCGAGCCGCCGCCCGACCATCCGCCCAGCACGACCTTTTCGTAGCCGAAGCGCTTCTTCAGGTCGGCGATGCAGGCGCCCAGGTCGGTGACGCACTTCTCGAGGATCAGGGCCGTGTCGTTCCCGCGATAGCGCGGGTTGCAGTAGATCACGTGCCGGCCGGCGTGGGCCAGGGCGGTGACCAGCGGCAGGAACGACCCGCCGCCGATCGGATGGCTGAACAGGATGGCGGTCTTCGACTCGCCCTCGGCCGGCCGGATGCGCATGCACTCGACGAACACCCGGCCCTCGGGCCCGCCGTAGGTCTCCTTCAGGCGGCTGGGTTCGGCGTAGGCGAAGCCGTACGGCTCGCGAATAATGCTCATGAGGTTCCCCTGCGGCGCCCGTCCGCCCGCTTGCGGCGGGCTGTTGTTTCTGGTTTCTGAGTCCGGAATTCAGGGCTGAGAGTCAAGGAAACCCCATGTCCCAGCAACCTTCCGGCATCCATCACCTGGCCTTCATGGCCGGGGACATCAAGAAGCACATCGCCTTCTTCGCCGAGGTCATGGGCTGCCCGCTGGTGGCGCTGTTCGACATGCATGGCGTGCCGGGCGGGCTGCACGCCTTCCTGAAGATGAACGAACACAGCTACTTCTCGATCGTCCAGCTGCCGGACGTCGACAAGATCCCGGCGCAGCTCGGCGTGACCCACGCCGGCAGCGGGGCGCTGCCGAGCGCGGCCGGCACGCTGCAGCACCTCGCCTTCCGGGCGGACACCGAGGAAGACCTGATCGGCCTGCGCGACCGCATCCGCAGCCACGGGATCAACGTCATCGGACCGATCGACCACGGCATGTGCAAGTCGATCTATTTCGCCGGCCCCGACCACATGACGCTGGAGGTGGCCACGCCCGGCAACCGGATCGACCCGGATCTGTGGATCGACCCGGCGGTGCTGGCCAAGGCCGGTATCGATGCCGCAGAGGCTGCCCGTTTCAAGGCTCCCGCGCCCTATACCGGCCCCTCGCCCGTGCCGCAGCCGGCCTACGACGCGAGCAAGCCGCACATGGCCTATCCGAAGGAAGCCTATCTGAAGATGCTGGCCATTCCTGACGAGATGCTGACCGCCGGGGCCTCCTACACCGAGACCCCCGTCAAGGCGCACGCCTGAGCGGGATGAGCCTCGACGAGCTCGCGCGGCGAATCGCCGACAGGGCCTCGCCCGGCGCGGTGCTGGTGGTCGGCGTCACCGGGTCGGTGGCGGCCGGCAAGAGCACCCTCTGCGCGGGCCTGAAGGCGATCCTGGAACCCGCGCGGCGGGTCGAGGTGGTCTCGACCGACGGCTTCCTGTTTCCCAACGCCGTGCTCGCCGAGCGCGGGACGCTGATGCGCAAGGGCTGGCCGGAAACCTATGACGCCGCGAGCCTGGCGGCGGTGCTGGCGGCGGCGCGCGAGGGGCCGGTGACGGTCCCCGGCTACTCGCATGTGATCTACGACATCGACCCGTCGCTGGCCCGCGAGGTGGCGAGGCCGGACATCCTGATCGTCGAGGGCCTCGGCCTGACGCCCCGCCCGGCGGGCCTGGACCTGCTGGTCTATCTCGACGCCGAAGAGGCGGACCTGGAAGACTGGTTCGCCGCCCGGTTCATCGATTTCTGGCGGGCGGCGGAGGCCGACCCCGCGTCCTTCTATGCCCGCTTCCGGTCCATGTCGGAGGCCGAGGCGGATGCCTTCGCCCGCGCCACGGTCTGGACGCAGATGAACCTGCCCAACCTTCGGCGGCACATCATCCGGGCGCGGGACGAGGCCGACATCGTGGTGCGCAAGCGGGCGGACCACAGCCTGTGGCTGGCCGGAGGGGCCGGGGCGTCCTAGGCTCGGTGCCGCAGAGAGACGGGGGAGAGGCGGCGATGCTGACATGGCAGGTCGGGGCGGTGAAGGTCACCCGGGTCGTGGAGCTGGAAATCCCCGTCCCCTACAGCCCGAGGCGGCCGATGATCGCCGAAGCGACGCCCGAGGCGCTGCGGCAGACCCCGTGGCTTTATCCGGACTTCGTCAACGAACAGGACCAGCTGCTGCTGTCGATCCACGCCCTGCTGGTCGAGGCGCCGGGCCTGCGGCTGGTGGTCGACACCTGCATCGGCAATGACCGGCCGCGCGCCATCACCGGCGGCCAGCCGCTGGCGACGACGTTTCTCGAGGCGATGGCCGAGGCCGGGTGGTCGCGGGAGCGTGTCGATGCGGTGATCTGCACCCACCTGCATGTGGACCATGTGGGCTGGAACACCATGCTGGTCGACGGCGCCTGGGTTCCGACCTTTCCCAACGCCCGCTACCTGCTGGGCCGGGTCGAGTTCGAGCACTGGTCCGCGGAGGCCGGCGAGGAAAACCAGACGATCCTCGATGACTCCGTCCGGCCGGTGATCGACGCGGGCCTGGCCGAGTTCGTTGACATGGACCACCGCCTGTCGCCAGAGGTGCGGCTGATCCCGACCACCGGCCATACGCCGGGCCATGTGAGCGTGGTCATCGAGTCGGAGGGACAGACGGCGGTCATCACCGGCGACATGAGCCACCATCCCTGCCAGATGGCGCATCCCCACTGGTCGCCGAGCTTCGACAGCGACCCGAAGGCGTCCGCTGTCACACGGGCGCGGATGTTCGCGGAGTGGGCTGACCAGCCGATCCTGGTCATCGGGACGCATTACGCGGCGCCCACCGCCGGCCACGTCAAGCGCGAGGGCGAGGCGTTCCGCTTCGAAGGCTTCAGGTCGAGGTCCTGAGCGGCCGCCCCGGGCGGTGATCTCCCTGATCGGCCCCGAGAGGCCGGGGTCCGCCGCCCGGTCGCGGGCCGGGCCCACTCGGGGGCTTGTCCGGACAGGGGCGACAGCTAAGCTGACCGGATGTCTTTACTGGACAGGATACTGGGCCGGCGCGGCCCCACGGGTCAGGCCGCCGCCGGGCCGGCCGAGGGTGACCCTCGCCGCGCCGCCGCCGAGCCGTCCTGCGAGGAAATCCGGCCGGCCGCGCGCGTCGTGGCCTCTCCCCTGCCCCAGGCGGCGCCAGGCGCCCCGGATCCCGCCGGGCGATACGCCAGTCTTCCGGGTTCCGATCCGCGTCTGCTCGCCAGGATCGGCGAAGAGGTGCGCGCGAGGCTTGACGCCGTTCCGTCTGTAACCAGGGCCCCGGCGACCGGCCTGGACATGTATATGGCGGCGAATTTCCTGTCGCCGGAAGACTGCGCCCGACTGATCGCGATGATCGACGCCGACGTCCGGCCCTCGACCAGCCTCAGCGCCTCCGCCCGCCCGACTCACCGGACCAGCGAGACCTGCCTCCTGCCCGCGGACCATCCGCTGATCGCGGAGGTGGAGACGCGCATCGCCGACCTGCTCGGCATCGCGGCCAGCCACAGCGAAACGCTGCAGGGTCAGCGCTACATGCCCGGGCAGCAATTCAAGATGCACAACGACTACTTCGCCGCCGGCCAACCCTATTCGGAGACGGTCGCCCAGGAGGGTGGGCAGCGGACCTGGACGGCGATGGTATATCTCAACGCGCCCGCGACCGGAGGCCACACCCGGTTTCCGAGGGCCGGCGTGGAAATCGCGCCCAGGATCGGCGCCCTGGTCACCTGGAACAATCTCGACGGGCAGGGACTGCCGAATCCCTACTCTCACCATGAGGGCGCGGTGGTGGAAGCCGGCGCGAAGTATGTGCTGACCAAATGGTTCCGGGAACGGACCTGGACCCGGAGCGCCGGATCGGACGCACTGCGCCGCTAGGCCGAAGCCGATGCCGGAGCGCGCGCCTATCGTCCGCCGCTGACGGTGATCTCCTTGATCAGCGCCTGGACCTGGGCCTTGCCGCCGGCGGCCCAGACCGCCTTCAGGTGGGCCAGCGTGCGGGCCGCCGCGTCGTCGAAGCGCCAGTCGCAGGCATCGAAGCGGCAGTTGTCGAACACCGGCGGCTTGCCGCCGCTGTAGACCAGGCGGCACTGACGGAATTCGCAGTCGGCGAAAACCTCGCCGTCCAGCGGCACGGTCTCGAGGTTGAAGATGGTGGCGGTCTGCATGGCTGTCTCTATTCGTCGTCCTCGGTGGCGGGCGCCGGCTCTTCGCGCTGCCCGGATTCGCGGGCGCGGCGCTTGGCCTCGGCCTTCTCGGCCGCCTTGGCCGCCTTGAGGCGTTCGCGTTCGCTGCGTTCGAAATTGTAGTTGGGCTTGCGGGCCATGGCGGCGGTCTCCGTCAGGGTCAGGGGCTATTGCCGGGCCTTGCGGGCGGCGTACTTGGCGTCGCGGGCGGCCTTCTGTTCGGCCTTGGTCAGGGCCTTGCGTTCCTTGCGCTGGCCGCGGCGGGCGTCGAGCTCGGCCTCTGCGCGGGCGACCTCGGCCAGCCGGGCGGCTTCCTCGGCGTCGGCCTGCGCCTGTTTGACAGCGGCCTTGGCCTCGGCCCGTTCGGCCCTGACCCGCTCCAGCTCGGCCGCGCGCATGGCGGGCCGTTCGGCGTGGAGCGGATCGGTGACGGCGGCCCTGGGCTTCATCTTGGCCAGCATCGCCTGTTTGGCGGCTGACGCGGCCCTGAGCCGATCGGCGAAACCGGCTTTCGGAATGGCGTTCATGGGACCTTCAAAGGTGCGGGCCGGACGGCCGGATCACTCGGTGGGCGTCGGCGGGTTCGGCGGCTCGGCGGATGCGGGGGCCTCAAGCGGCGGCTTGAAGGTGGCGGCGCAGATCGCTTCCAGGTGCTTGCGGATCGATCGCGCCGCCAGAAGGGCGTCCACCGCGCGGCAGCCTTCGGCCTTCAGCCGGTCCTTGAGGACATCGACATCACGAAACTGGCCGGACCGGGCCAGGGCGTAGGCGCGTTGAACCGTGGACATGGTCTTGATCTGCTTGAGGACGCGCGGATCCGATCGGACGCAGCGCGATCAAATTGTCGGAAAGGAACGCGGAAGGCCCGGAACCCGATCCGAAGACCAAGCGTAGAGAGCAACCGAACCAGAACGATATTCGACAACGATCCCATACGCGAAACAGGGGTCAGACGCCAATGAAATACAGCCTGTCGATCCCCGATCAACCTCCGCGCCGGCGGGAAGCACTCCGATTCATCAATGATTTGAAGGCCGCGGCCGCGCGCGATCGAGGACGGCGCGCGCCGCTCTCCGCCTTCCTCCAGGAGGATATCAGGACCGGGACCAGCCACTGCCCTCAAGGTCGAGGCCCTTGGCGACGTCCTGGACCTCGGGCGAGAAGTCTTCCATCTCCTGGATCCGGCGGATCTCGATGACCTCGTTCTCCTGGGCCGGGCAGCGGGCGGCCCAGGCGGCCGCTTCGTCCAGCGACGCCACCTCGATGATCCAGAAGCCGCCCAGGGCCTCCTTGGCCTCGGCGAACGGCCCGTCGGTGATCAACGGCTTGCCGCCCGCGAACGACACCCGCTTGCCGGTCGCCGGCGGGTGCAGGCCCTCGGCATTGCGCAGGATGCCGGCGTCAACCAGCGACTGGTTGTAGGCCATCATCTTCTCGACGGCGTCGACGGGCAGGTCGAGTTCGGGGCCGGCCGTTTCGTAGCCGCCCGGGATCATCAGCATCATGAAACGCATGGACGTGGTTCCTCTGTGGGTCCGGTGTTCGTCAGAATGACGGATGGCGAGGTGTGATCCCGACATATTCGTCGAGCGATCCGCCGGGTCTCGAAATCACCGTGATCCCGGATCGAGCGCGCCGTCGCCGCTACCTCAGGCGGCGGGCGAAGAGGGCCAGAATCCGCTCCCAGTGCCGCTCGGCGGCAGCCTTGTGGTAGGCCGGGCGCTGGGGAAACACGAAGCCATGCTCGACGCCGGGGCAGAGCTCGACCTCCGCCCGGACCCCGTTCGCGGCCAGGTCGTCGCGCAGCGGCGCGATTTTCTCTTCGGGGAACCAGCGGTCGATCTGCGCGCAGGCGAAATAGAGCTCGGCATCGGTCTGACGGGCCAGCAGATGCGGGCTGTCGGGCCGGTCAGTCATCAGCGAGACGCCGTGAATCGACGCGGCGGCCCTGACCCGGTCGCGGAAACGGGCAGCGGCGGCGATGGCGTAGGGCCCGCTCATGCAATAGCCGACCGCGCCGACGGAGCGGGTCCAGGCGGCAGGGTCGGCCTCGGCGAAGGCCAGCAGGGCCGCGGCGTCATCCATCACCAGGGGGATCGACAGGCTGTTCATCAGGGCGACCATCCGCGCCCGTCCGGGATCGTCGGGATCGGGCGACAACGGCCCCAGCTCCATCACCCCGGCCCGGTAGTAGAGATTGGGCAGCATGACGTAGTAGCCGCTGGTCGCCAGCCGCCGCGCCATATCGCGCAGCTCCTCGCGGATCGCCGGCGCGTCCATGAAGAACAGGATCACCGGATGGGGTCCGTCGCGTTCGGGATGGACGATGAAGGTGGTCGTCGCGCCGTCTGCGGTGCGGATGTCGAGCTGGCGTTCGATCATGGGGATCCCCGGTACATCGTCGCACGATGGAGGAAAGACCGGCGACGGATCAAGCAACGGATCTCGAGGCGTGGTTAAGCCCGGCTGAATCGCCACTTCAGGGCCAGCACCAGGGCGCTGAGGATCAGGCAGACCGCATTCGACACCGCCACGGGCCAGCTGCCGAGGGCCACGCCGTAGCCGGTCCAGAGCACGAAGCCGGTCACCGTCAACAGCCACATCCGCAGCGAGACCGACGCGGCGTCGCGCTCGCGCCAGATCTTGAGAATCTGGGGCGTGAAGCTGGCCATCGAACAGAGCGCCGCCCCGGTCCCCAGGGCGTTGAGCCACAGAGGCGACATCAGGCCGTCCGGGGCAAGTCGTCCAGGCCCCACCGGGTCGCCCAGGCCGGAGCCAGCTGCAGCCCCGGCGGCGGCAGTCCGGGCGCCCGGCCGGCCCGGATGCAGGCGTCGAGATAGCGCAGGGCCGCCTTCACGCCATGCTCGGAATACGGTTTGCCGATCACGCCGCAGGCGCCGGCGAAATCCTCCGGCAGCCGCTTGACGTTGGCGGTCATGAACAGCGCCACCACCCCGCAGTCGGAGGCGATGCGGCGGGCCACCTCGATCCCGGTCGGACCGTCCCGCAGGTGCACATCGACCAGGGCCAGATCCGGCCGCAGGCTGGCCGCCATGGCGACGGCGTCGGCGGAACTCATGGCGTGCCCGACGTCGCGGCAGCCGACCTCGCAGACGAGGACGCCGAGTTCCATCGCCACCAGCACCTCGTCCTCGACGATCAGGACGTTCAGGGATTCCTCTATCGACTGTTCCATAACTTCAACGCGCACCGTTCAGCGGCAGACGAAGGACCGTCCGGACTCCGGGACAGGCGTCGGTCGAGCGGGACTCGGCCCGAAGCTGGTCGCACAGATGTCCGACGATCGTCTGGCCGATGCCGGGACTGACTCCGGTCGTCGCGACTCCAACGCCGTTGTCGGCGATTTCGATCCTTAGCCGTTCACCGTCCCTGGCCAGTGTGACCGTCACGACACCACCGACCCCGCCCGGAAAGGCGTGCAGGACGATGTTGGTCAGCAGTTCGCTGACAAGCAGGGCCAGGGGAGCGGCCTGGGCGGCAGGCAGCTCGGCCGGCTGCAGGTCGAGCCGCGCGCGGATATCCGCCCGGCCCGAGGCGCCGATGGCGTCGTCAACCATATCCCGCAGAAAGGCCGCGACATCGAAGGCCTGGGCGTCTTCGCCCTGGAACAGTCGGCGATGGACGATGGCGACGGCGTTGATCCGCGTCTGGGCCGCCCTGAGCGCATGGCGCACCGCGGGGTCGTCGGCCCGCCGCGCCTGCAGTTGCAGCAACGAGGAGACCAGCTGAAGATTGTTCTTCACCCGGTGGTCGATCTCGTGGAGCAGGGCGGTCTTCTGCGCCAGCGCCTGTCGCAGGTCTTCCGTGCGCGCCCCGTGGGCATCGTCCGGAACCGCCCTGGCCGAACCCCGGGGGGGCGACGGATGCATGCTCATGCCGCTCGAACTCCGGCCCATAGACGCCGGCTCAAAACGGTGGAAACGTCGGGCAGTTCCACCGCGCCGCGCGCTCGGCGAGCCGCGGCGCGGCCGTCGACCTCCCCGGGAAGGTCGACGGGCGGGCCTAGAACATCATCCGGCCGGCGAGCTGCAGGTTGTAGCGGTCCTCGCCGTCGGTGGCCTCGTACTGGGCCTCCATGGCGACGTAGGACATCGGCGTGCCGGCCTTGATCGACAGGCCGAGGATGGCGGCGCCGTCCCCGAGTTCATTGGGCTTCAGGGCGACCAGCTGGCCGTTCTTGAACCGGAACACGGTCTCGCCCATCTCGCCGGCGAGAACCTGCCGGTAGCCGAACCGGATCTCCGGTCGCCACCACAGCTCGCGGCCGAAGGTGGCGCCGAAGGCGATCTCGGCGGTGCCCGACAGGCGGCTGCTGGTGCGGTCCTTGATGAACAGGTTGAACGCGTCCTGACCGCCGGTCTCCTGGCGCGACCCCTCGCTGAGGTAGAGGTAGTCGATGCTGGCCAGCGGCCGCAGGTAGAAGACGCCGACATTGGCCTCATAGGCGGCGCTGGCGCTGGCCTGGCCGGTGAAGCCGTTCCAGCCCGAGTCGGCCTGGCGGATCAGGCTGTCGGTCGGCGAGATGAACACCCGGTCGCCGTCGAACCAGGCGAAGCCGCCGCTGCCGCGGGCGCTGAACAGCCAGGGGCCCATCGCCCTGCGCCAGTAGACGCCGGCCTCGAGCAGGGAGATCGAGGTCTCCTCGCCGATCTGGGCCACATCGTCCTTTTCCTCGGCGCTGATGAAGGCCAGCGTGGCCCCCAGGGCCCCGCCGTCGGCGCCCATGCTCTCGTAGCCGCCGACGAACCCGAACGCCTGGGTGTCGGATCCGAGCCCCGCGCCGGCCTCGCGCATCACGCCGACATTGATCTCCTGCATCCAGAAGCTGTCGGGACCGTAGCGCTGGCGCGGATCGGGCCGGGTCGCGGTCAGTCGCGAAATGGTGCTGGTGATCGCATCGAGCGACGAGAACAGGCCCTCGCCCTGGTCGGGCAGCATCTGGTCGTAGAGGGCGATGAACTCCTTGCGGGTCGTGGCGCCGAGGAAGGCGTTGAGCACCGCGTCGTCACCGCCGAGCGCGTCGTAGACCGCGTCGAGGGCCGCCGCCTCGTTGTCGTTGAGGCTCATCTCGGTGGCCGTCCGCCGACGGACGTCCAGATAGACTTCGCCGACCGAGGTATCCACCGAGGCTTCGGCCACGACCAGATAGGGCGCGTTGCCAAGCAGGCTGTCGTCGATGGTTCCCACCGTCAGCCCGCCGGGGGTGTCGGTCCTGATGATCGTGTAGCGTTCCGACGGCGTCGAGATCAGACCCGTCAGCTGCAGGCCCAGTTGGGCCCCGTCGCCGATGTTGGCGGTCGCGACCTGGATCTGGGTGGCCGAGTCGGCGGCCGGGTCGGCGGTGACCACCAGGGTGCTGTCGCCCGACAGTGTCAGGCTGGTGGCGTCAAGCACGCCGGTGTTGTTCAGCTGCACCACGCCGTTGACGATGTTCAGCGTCAGCTGGCCGTCGGAGTCGGTGATCTCGCCGGTGTAGCCGGCCTTCCAGGCGGCCGTGCCGACATTGAACTCGTCGGCGCCGGCCCCGAAGGCGATGTCGCCGGAGATGACGCCGTTCTGCAGGTCGACCACGTCGGCGCCGGCGCCAAGCTTGATGGCGCCGAAGATCGAGGCCTCCTGCGAGTCGGCGACGCCGTCGCCGTCGAGGTCGAGATTGTTCTCGGTGTCGTTGACGTCGAGGATGCCGTCGTTGTCGTCGTCGGTGTCATCGCCGTTGACCAGACCGTCGCCGTCGATGTCCTGGTCGGTCACGTCGAGCACGCCATCGCCGTCCGTGTCGCCTGTCAGCGAGTATTGCACGATGTGGACGCCGCCGACGGCGTTGCGCAGGTCGAGGGCGACGGCCTCGCCGTTGACCGTCTCGTTGCTGGGGTCGATGTCGGTGTCGTCCGTGTCGTCCGCGTCGTCGGTGGCGGTGACCACGGCCGAGATGGTCCCGGTGTTGACCACCGAGTTGATCTGGCCCGCGCCGTCCCAGACGGCGATCGCATTGCTGTTCTCGCCGTTGACGAAGGCGGTGATCGATCCGGAGTTGGTCAGCGACGTGGTGTTGGCCCCCGCGTCGATGCGGATGGCGTAGACATTGAACGAGTCTTCGTCCGCCAGAGGCGCCGAGGTCGGCGCCATGCCGGCATAGACCGAACCGCCGACGACGATCGATGGAACATCGGCCCCGTCCGCCAGATGGAGGCCCTGGGCGTTGGCGTTGTAGGACACGGCCGAAATGGCGCCGTCGATCGACAGGCCGCCGGTCAGCACCGTGGCGAAGCCGCCCGACCCGCCGATGCGGACACCGGTGGCCTCGACGTCGTCATAGACTCCGGTGGCGCTGATCGTGCCGTCGATCACCAGGCCGTAGGCCAGGCTGCCCGTTCCGACCGCGCCGATGGTGATGTCCCGCGTGTCGGACCCGACCAGCAGGGCCGGGGCGCCGCCGGCGACCGAGATGTTGGCGCTGCCTTCGCTGGTGTCGACGATGCCGTCGCCATCGGTGTCGCCATCGACGATGCCGTCGCCATTGTCGTCGGGGTCGTCGGCGTCGAGGATGCCGTCGTCGTCGTCGTCGGTGTCGTTGGCGTTGGCCGTGCCGTCGTCGTCGTAGTCGTTGTCGGTGATCCCGTCGCCGTTGGCGTCGGTGTCATCCTTGTCGAGGATGCCGTCGTTGTCGTCGTCGGTGTCGTAGCTGTCGGCCCAGCCGTCGTTGTCATTGTCGATGTCCGCGCCCGGGGCCACGGCCAGCATGATCCCCGCGCCGACGTCGCCGGTGATCCGCACGGCGGGTCCGCCCTGCAGCAGGTCGTCGGCGTCGAGGTTTGCGCGCGCCTCGGCGTCGGCGGGACGGCTCGAATAGCGATATCCGGTGGCGGTGATGTTGCCCTGCAGCTGGACGGCGCCCGAGACGTCGGCGTCGACCGCCACCCCGACGGCGTTGAGTCCGAGGGCCGCGACGACGCCCCGGCCGGTGACGTTGCCCGTCACGGGACCGGTGATCTGCATGCCGTAGACGTTGTCGCCGGTGATGGAGATGGCCCCGAGGTTCGTCACGTCGCCGATCACGGCGCTTTCGACGCTGATGCCCCAGGAGTTGTTGCCCTCGACCGAGATCGAGCCGCTGGTGTCGTTGAGGATGTCGCCCGTGACCGCGCCCGGCCCGGTGACCCGGATGCCGTAGCGCCCGGTCCCGGTGGCGAAGGCCCCGTCGAGGTCGCCGTCCTTGTCGGCGTCGTTGGCCGTGGCGGTCTGGTTGAAGGTGTCGACGATCTTGATGACGCTGGCGTTGGTCACGGTCGTCGTGGTCCCGCCAACGACCAGGATGCCCGTCGAGTTGTCGACGTCTTCCGAAGAGATCTCGCCGTTGTTGATCACGGTGTTGTCGCTGTTGACCGTGACCAGCGGGCCGGCGGTCGTCAGCTTCACGCTGCCGGTGTTGCTGATGATGATGTTGCCGGGGGCGCCGTTGTCGACGGTCCCGGTGGCGACGGGCGCCGTTCTCTTGTCCGAGATCGTGACGTCCGCCAGCGCCTGGCTCGCGAGGAGCAGCAGGGGGGCGGCGGCGACGGTGGCGACCAGACGCTTGCGGAACATGAACAGAGAACCCCGGACCTTTAACGGCGACACGTTCGTCCCCTTTCGATGCGGCGAAATTGCGTCAGCCGTCATGAACCATCCCCAGGGACCCCGCCTCGTCTATCGCAAGGCCTGCAAGGGCGCCATATCTCCCCCTACCTTAGCCTGCCGAAAAAATGGAATCGAGGCTTTCGCGCCATGCCCCCCGAGGACGAGGTCACGACGCTGCGCCCCCGCCTGCTGGCCGGCCTGGCCGCGGCCGCCACGCCGCTGGCGCTGGCCATGGCCGGACAGGC